>JBDSVV010000089.1:0-3045 GCA_039927035.1 Ornithinibacter sp.
CAGCAGCAGGCCGGCCAGATGTACGGCTGGCTCGTGCAGTGGGGACTCCCGCAGACCTCGAGCCGCCCCCGGATGGCTTGGGTCGGAGGCGGGCACGCGGCTGCCCATGCGGGCGATGACGGTGTCATGCCCGGTATGGCGAGCCCGCAGCAGGTCGATGACCTCGGGTCGGTGAACGGGATCGAGGCCGATCGGCTCTTCCTGACCCTGATGATCGCCCACCATCGAGGGGGTGTGGCCATGGCCGACGCGGCGGTGGCGCAGGCCCGCACCGACGAAGTGGTCGCACTGGCCTCGGCGATCTCCGCGGCCCAGTCCCTCGAGACGAGGTTCCTGGAAGGCATGCTGGCCCAACGCTCATGACGGCGCGCCAACCAGGCGGGTGAGCGTGCGGGCCTCCACCTCGTACCTGCTCGCCACGCACGCGCCGGCGCGAAAGAACCGCCGCCGCAGCGCGCCCTCGACGTCGACATGGTCGTCCACGACCAGTCGAGCTGCGACCCGCCGAGATCGTGCCGACCAGCACGCGACGTCGATCGTGTCGACCGTCACCGTGCTCCCGCGCCTCGTTCGGGCACCCCGAGGCACCACGACGCGCACCGTGACGAGGGTGTCTCCGCTGGGCAGCTGGCGCGGCTCCCCCACCGCGCTCACTCGCCCGACGATCCGCGTCGAGTTGACATAATCCATCGTGACCTCCTGGTGACGGGCGCAGCCGCGGCTGCCATCGCAAGGCTCGCCGACACCGCGCTGCTCGACCAGTCGCGACTCCGATCCTGTGGATGACCCGCCACCAGCGAGCCTCCTGTGGACGGCGGCCGACGACGGGATCGCCGATAACCTGACGTGACCACCCGTTTGCGCCTACGCTGGTGCAGGCAAGGCGCGGCAGGGGCGCCTGTCGGGTCCGCACGGGCCCTGTGGTCCACATGGAATCGAGATCGGTCTTGCGCTCGGCAGGTGGGATGCGCGCGTCGGTGGCCTTGGTCACCGCCAGCGTGCTGTTCGCCGTCCTCGCCCCCGGTGCCCGCGCCGACGAACCAGCGGCTCCGACGCCCTCGGCCTCCAGTGCCCCGACCCCCAGCCCCTCCCCCTCCCCCTCCCAGACCCCGACCACTCCGCGACCGACTCGCAGCGCAGACCCGGGCCCCTCGGTGACGTCGGGCCCGGCCAGGGGCCGGCCACAGCCGACCATCCAGCCCGGTGATGGTGAGCCGGACCACCTCGCACCGCTCTCCGGTGTGTTCCTGGAGGCACAGATCGCCGAGGCCGACCGCATCTCTGCAGCCCTGGCGGCGTCGAACAGCCGGGTCGGGGCCGCGACGCGCGAGATGGACCGACTCGCAGAGCAGTCCAACGCGCTCCTGGAGTCGTTGTCCGTAGCTCGAGAGACCGAGCGAGCCGCCACCGACGAGGCGGACGGGGCCCGGGAAGAGCTCGTCGTCCTCGAGGGACGACTCGCTGCCGCCCGCCAGGTCGTGCGGGAATGGGTCTTCTCCGTCTATGCGGGCGGCGGCGGTGACTCAGACTTCAGCGGCATGCTCGACGCCATGAGCGCTGACACTGACCAGGTCGGGGACCCGCTCGGCGACCTCTCCTACCTCACCGAACAGCGCACTCGCGCCCTGGCCGACATCAAGGTGCTCACCGCCGAGCAGGTGCGGCTGAGCGCCTCGGCCGACGCCGCGCGAGCGCGCGCCGAGCAGGCTCGAACCGATATCGAGACCGACAAGACCGCGCTCGACGAGGTCGTGCGCACCCAGCGCTCCCGAGTCGCCCAACTCCTTGGACTGCAGGTCGCCGAGGTCGAGAAGGCAGGTCCGGTCGCCGGCTTCCTCGTGGGGGCCCGCACCGACAAGGCCCGAGCTGCCTCCCAGCGCCTGCGCGACGCCCTCGGTGCGGCAGGCGTGGACACCACCTCGATCGGCAAGCCGTGCACCGATGACACGACGGTCTACCCCAACGGGATGCTGCCGGACAGCGCCCTGTGCCCTGTGTGGGGCGCCCCGGGAGAGCAGCTCTCTCCCGCAGGGGCTGCCTCGTTCAACGCGTTGAGCCAGGCGTATGCCGCCCAGAGCGGTGTCCCGCTCTGCGTCACCGACTCCTACCGTTCGCTGCCCGACCAGATCTCGATCAAGGCCACGCGCGGACGATTCGCCGCCACGCCGGGCACCAGTCAGCACGGGTTGGGGCGCGCCGTGGACCTGTGTGGCGGGGTCGAGAGCTTCGGCTCGGCGGCGCACCGGTGGATGCGCCAGAACGCTCCGCTGTACGGCTGGTTCCACCCGTCGTGGGCCGATGCCGGAGGTCGCACCCCCGAGCCCTGGCACTTCGAGTTCGCGGGCTGAGCCACCCCGTGGGTCGCGTTGGGCGCTCAGCTCATCGTGTGCTGCGTGTGCTCCTTCACGGGCACCATTACCGCGAAGCCGGCGGCCAGGATCAGCACGATCCCCAAGATGCCCCAGTACTGGGTGTTCTCTGCGCCCGTCACCACCGCTCCGACCGCGATGAAACCGCCGAAGGCCAAGGGTGAGAGGAATGACACGACGCGGCCGGTCGTCGCGTAGAGACCGAAGATCTCCCCCGACTTCCCTTCCGGGATGAGCCGCGCGAGGAAGCTGCGCGAGGCGGCCTGGGCCGGCCCCACGAACACCGTCATGAGCAGGCCGAGCACCCAGAAGGTCCCCACCCCGCCGTCGTGCAGGACGAAGATGGCGACCCCCAGGACAACCAGGGCGGCCAGCGAGATGAGGATGACCCGCTTCGGGCCGAGCCTGTCATCCAACAGGCCGAAGGCCATCGTCGCCACACCGGCGACGATGTTCGCTGCGGCCCCGAAGATGATGACCTCCCCCGCGGACATCCCGAACGTCCCCGCGGCCAGGATCGCGCCAAAGGCGAAGACCCCAGCGAGACCGTCCCGGTACAGGGCCGAGGCGAGCAGGAAGTAGACGGTGTGCCGGGAGGTGCCCCACAGGGCGCGGATGGACCGCCACACCAACCGGTAGGACATCGCCACCCCCACCCGGGAGGCCCTGGGTCGCG
>JBDSVV010000090.1:0-22834 GCA_039927035.1 Ornithinibacter sp.
GCCGGTATCCGACACCACGGACGGTGTCGATGACCTCGGGGCAGCCTGCCTCCTGCAGTCTCTTGCGCAGGTATCGGATGTAGACGTCGACGACGTTCGAGGTCCCGTCGTAGGCATACTCCCAGACGTGGTCGAGGATCTCGGTGCGACGCAGTACGTCGCCGGGGCGTCGCATGAAGTAGTCGAGCAGTGCGAACTCGCGGGGAGAGAGCTCGACGGCCCGCTGTTGCCACCAGACCTGGTGCTCGGCGGGATCGAGGACCAGGTCGCCGTTGCTGAGCTGAGTGGGCCTCGCGGTCTCGCCGCGGCGTTGGAGGGCGCGCAGCCGGGCTGCGAGCTCGCCGAAGGCGAAGGGCTTTCCGAGGTAGTCATCGGCTCCGCAGTCCAGTCCAGCGATACGGTCGGTCACACTGGTGCGGGCCGTGAGGATCAACACCGGTGTCCAGTAGCCCTCGCCGCGAAACCAGCGGCACCAGTCCAGCCCGGACTCCGACCCGGGTAGACCAACGTCACACACCACCGCGTCGAAGGGGGTGCTCGCCACCGCATGGCGTGCATCGACGGCATCCTTGACCACGTCGACCGCCCAGCCCTCTTGTGCCAAGCCACGACGCAGGAGTCCGGCCATCCGGATGTCATCCTCGATCACGAGCAGCTTCACCGAATGCCCTCCTGGTCAGAGGCTATTGCGTCGGCCTCCCAGCGGGTTCCCCGCTCGCTCACAAATCCCTCAGCTCGCCCGGGCCAGCCCGGGCGACCAACCTTCCGACACCGGACACAACCAGGACAGTGACTCCAGCGACGAGTGCGATCAGGAGCATCAGGTATGCCCACGGAATGGTCGCGGCGGCAGGTGCCGGATCGAAGATGCCGGTGAGGACCTTGACGAGCATGTACGAGATGGTCGTGCCGATCAACGCCCCTCCCAGCACCCCGGCCGCGACCATCGCGCGCGCCTCTGCGGCCAGGAAGCGGCCGCGTTGACGCGCCGTCGCACCGAGTGCGGCCAACAGGACCAGGGCACGCCGTCGTTCGACGATGCCTCCAACGAGCGCCAGTCCCGAGCAGGCGAGGGCGAGGAGCACCCCGAACCCCAGCTCGAGACGGGAGAGCCCGGTCAGGTCCGTCCCAGCCAGTCCTGAGGCGCTGGTGACCTGTGAGCTCGCCGAGGAGATGTCGTGGACGCGGGCGCCGGACAGGGGGCCGGAGAGGGCCGACCTCACGCCTGCCGCCGTCGCGGCGGGGGTCGTGGTCGAGATGAGGAAGGTTCCCACCGCGTCGGATCCGGTCTTCTGGGTGATGTAGTCGGCGTTGGCCACGATGAAGCTGTCCTTGGGGGCGGTGGGCCACTCGGTCACCTGTCCCACGACGTGGAAGTCGACCGGTTGGTAGGCATGCTTCGCCCCGGACTGCAGACGGATCCTGATGAGGTCGCCGGGATGAAGCTGGTAGTCGTGCAGCGTCTCGGCCGAGAGCAGCACGCCGTCGGGAGTGCCCTGCAACGCTGCGAGGGTCTTGGTGATGGTTGACCCCGGCACGAAGGCATCCTGGAGCGGGCCCACCCGGGCGAAGGTCTGCGCCTGCACGCCATAGAGGTCCTGCAGGTCGGGGCCGACGTAGCCGAATCGGTGCTGGAGTGGTTCGACTGCGGTGACGCCCGGTACTCGTGCGATCGTGGCTGCATCTCGGGGGCCCACCGCGGAACCCGGCGGAGCGAGGACCGCCACGTCACCACCGACGGTCAGGGCGACGTCGAGGCGCGCCTGAGTGTCATAGGTGGCGGTAAAGATCGCCGTGGACACTGCGAGTCCGAGAGCCACTGCAAGACCTACCGCTCCGCGGGCGATGACCCCGCGTCGCTGGCGCAACGCCGCTGCCTCCAGCTCCGGGGCTTTCCCGGCGCGATCGCGGGACCACCGACCAGTGCGTCGCCCGGTCACCCATGACGTGATGCGCCACACCAGGAGCGCCAGCCCGGGCCAGGCAAGGACAGGTCCGGCCAGAGCGGCGTAGTTGACCTGGGTCTGCGGGATACCCTCGGGTGCAAGCACGACCTGGTAGCCGTCGCGAGCGGTCAAGGCAAACGAGAGAGCCGCGGCGGACAGCAGCAGGATGTCCAGGCATGCCCTCAACGGCCACGGTGTCCCGTTGCCCTGACTTCGCGAGGCCTCCTCGGCAACACTGGATCGATCACGACCTAGCGCCAGCCGCACCACCGACGACTCCTGGGTCGCCAGTGCGAGGACGAGGCCCCCTGCCACGGCAGCGGACGTCCACGCGGGAGAAAGGGTGGCGCCGGCCGGGAGCGCCGCGTGGGTGGCGAGCGAGGCGAGCGGGACTCCGAGGAGCGCACCCACCGCCGCGATGGCCACGGACTCGCCCGCAACCATCCGGGCAACCTGGGGAATCGAGGCTCCGCGCAGCCTCAGTAGCGCGATCTCGCGACGGCGGCGGTCGGCGCGCAGCGCGACGACGAGCCCGGCGACGACTGCCGCCAGGGCGAGCCCGGGCAGGCCGAGCAGCAGGAAGAGCAGGTTCGCGTAGCGGGCGTCCTCCCCAGCCAGCGTCAGGGCCGTTCCCAGGTTGTCGCCTACCAGCGCTCCGCCGGCGACGGCTGCCTGGAAGTGGTTCGCGCGTCCCTGGATGGCGATGGCGGCGGTCTGGGGGTCGGACGCGAGTCCGGCGTGGGTGAAGCCGACATGGAGCTGGTGCACGACGGTGCTGTTGCCGATCACGGATCGGAAGACGGCTGGGGATACCAGGACGACGTTGTCCGGAGGTGCGCTGACGCCGGCACCCGGCGCCAGCCCGACGACCTGGAAGAAGGAGTCCTCCGCGGGCAGGTCGACGATCCCGTCGATGCGCAGGGTGCGACTGCCGGAGGTCGTCTGGACCGTGATCTGCCCGCCGGGCTCTGTAGCCAGGTTGGCGGCGGTCTGTTGGAAGAGCATCGATCCAGAAGTCGAGCCGAGGAGGTGCCGAAGTTCACCCGGGAAGGACTTGGCGTAGGCGTCGGAGACCGACACCACATACGCTGCGCCGGTCTTGCGGGCGCCCTGCGGCCCGGTGGACTGCAGGGCGAGCACGTGCGCGAAGTCGACGGCCTCCACCGCGCGGACGTCCGGGAGCGCGCGAACGTCCTGGGTAACGGTGGTGAGGTCGCCTTGGGGTGTGACCTGGACCTGCCAGTCGACAGGGACCGAAGCTGCGGCACGAACTGTGAGCGCAGCATGGCTCTGGGTCACGAATGCCCCCAGCGAGGCCACGAAGGCCACGGTCACCGCAATGCTGACGGCGGCCACGAGCATTTCCAGGGGCCGGCGGCGTAGGAGGCCGACCAGCCATCGGGTGGTTCTCATCGGGACCTCAGGCTGTGGCGGATACTGCCATCGGCGACGACGAGCTGCTGGTCGAAGAGCTCGGCAAGTTCCGGGTCGTGGGTGGCCAGCACGAGCGCGCCGCCCGTGGCGGCGACGCCATCGCGCAGGGCCAGCGCAGCTTCTTGAGCATTGGCCCTGTCGAGGGCGCCGGTCGGTTCGTCGGCGAGCACCAACCGGTGACCACCAGCGAGTGCTCGTGCAATGGCGACCCGTTGCTGCTGACCTCCGGAGAGCTGCGGTGGGAGGGCTTGAGCCACGTCGGCGGCCGCGAGGTTCCCAAGGGCGAGCATGGCGGCCGCGGTGGCGTGCTGGCGATCCGTTCCCCTCAGGCGCAAAGGAAGTGTGACGTTCTGGAGCGCGGTGAGCTCAGGCATCAGGGACGGTGCTTGGAACACCATGCCGATCTGCCCACGTCGTCGTGTGGGGTCTGCGGCAAGGCCGGGCCAGGCAATGCTTCCCTCCGAGGGCGCCAGAAGTCCGGCGAGCACCAGCAGCAGCGTTGTCTTGCCGCTTCCCGAGCGGCCCGTCAACGCGAGGTGGGACCCGGCTGCGATGTCCAGGTCGATGCCGTTCAGGATCCGGGCCGAGCCGTAGCGCAGGGCCAAGGAGCGGGCCGAAACCAGCGGAGAGGGGTCGGTGGACGTCATGATGCACGCCCGTCCAGGAGGTGCACGGTTCTGTCGGCAGCCTCCGCGACCGCGACGGAGTGAGTGACGATCAGAGTGGCGCCTTCAACGGGCTGCAGCCGGCGAAGAAGCTCCAGGATTGCCGCCTCTTCTGCCGCACTCACCTCCGCGGTGGGCTCGTCGGCCAGCAGCAGCCGGGGGCCACCGACCAACGCGACGGCAAGGTTGGCGCGTGCCGTCTCACCGCCGGAAAGGGTGGAGGGACGGGCACGTTCATGCTCGGTGAGCTGTACGTCCTCGAGAAGGGAGCGCAGCGCGCTGGTCGAGCACGCGTTGCCCCGAAACGAGGCCGCCAGGCGAAGGTTGCCCAAAAGGTCGAGGTGCTCGACCAGCCCGCTCGTCTGGGTGAGCACCCCGATGAGCTCGCCGCGGAGACGGGCCTGCACGGAGGGAGGTTCGTGGCTGAGCTGTCGTCCGGCAACCTGCACCGATCCGCCGTCCGGGTCATCCAGGCCAGCGAGCATGTTGAGCAGGGTGGACTTGCCTGACCCCGACGGTCCGACGATCGCCACGATCTCGCCGGGCAAGAGAGAGAGCGACACGTCCCGCAAGGCGGCAATCTCTTCGCCTCCACGACGGAAGAACCGGTGCAGCCCGCGCGCCTGCAGCACCGGCGCAGCCTGGGGTGCGAGTCGAGGGTCGAGGGCGTGCAGCAGCGCAGTCATCGGATCCTCAGGCTCTGCGACATGGTGCGGTAGGCGTCGACGTTGTCGGCGCCGACAGGTCCGTAGAGGTCCATGCGGACCAAGCGCCCGGCCTTGTAGATGAGGTACTCCTCGACCTCGTCACGAAAGACCTTGCCGGTGACCGGGTCCGGGTCGGAATTGCGCCGAAACACGATCCGCACACCCTGCCCGCCCGGGACGGTGGCGGCGGTGATGCTCCTCATCTCGAAGGCCGGTACGGAGCTCTGCAGCCGTGGCACATCGCTCGATCTAGCGCTCGCAGTGCTGGGCGCCTTGCTTGCCGTGAGGCTGTCGACAGCCACCCCGTTCAACTTGTCGGTGAACCTGACCTGGGTGTCCGTGCCCGTCTGCGCCCACCCCTCGGGATGGGTGAAGGAGTACCCTCCGGGCTTGTTGGCGTAACTGACAAACGCAAGGTTGTCCGGGATGTCCCCGGGAGGGTTGCGCTCCACCGGCACAGGCGCATCGCTGCGGAGTGCCGATGGGGACGAGGGCGGTGTTGACGAGCCGGTCACGGAATGTGTGGCGGACGTCGTCGACGCGGGAGTGCTCTCGGGAGCAGTGGTGGACGTGGTCGCCGAGCAGGCGGCCACGCCCGTCGCGAGGACGGTGACACCGAGCGCCACAACGCCATGGCGCATCGACAAAGGGGCCAGATGGATCTTCATGGCCCCACAGTGCAACCTTCATCATGAGAACACGATGAGAGTTGCGCCGCCGGCCGACCCGGCACGAGACCCCTGCCGACCTCGCCAACTCCCCACCCCTCGCCGGGATCGCCCCGATTCTCGGGGCGCTCATCGGCGCCGTCGCCCAGCTCACGGCCATCATCATGATCGCCGTCGGGATCGACAGCGACACCGTCAACCGCCGGGCCCGGAACGACACGTTCGCCGGCGGCACCCGGGTCATCAAGAAGGGCTGTGCCGGGCGCTCGACCGAGCACTCAGTGTCGTCTATCCGGGAGTGGGTGCATGCTCATCGTGTCCGGCCCGTGGCCGGGCTCCTTCAGAGCTTCTGGGTGCGTAGGCGGAGCGCGTTGCCGATGACGCTGACCGAGGACAGTGCCATCGCGGCGGCGGCGATGATCGGGGAGAGGAGAAGCCCGAAGACCGGGTACAGGACCCCGGCGGCGACGGGGATTCCGGCCACGTTGTACGCGAACGCGAACATCAGGTTCTGGCGGATGTTGCCCATCGTCTTCTGGGACAGCCGGCGGGCGTGGGCAATGCCGTTCAGATCGCCACCGAGCAGGGTGATTCCGGCGCTTTCCATGGCCACGTCGGTCCCGGACCCCATCGCGAGGCCGACGTCGGCAGCGGCCAGGGCGGGGGCGTCGTTGACGCCGTCCCCGGCCATCGCCACGACCCGGCCTTCGCTGCGGAGCTGCTTGACGATGTCGCTCTTGTGGTCCGGCAGCACTCCGGCTTCGACCCGGGCGATGCCCAGGAGACGCCCGACGGCATCGGCGGTGACCTGGTTGTCACCGGTGAGCATCACGACCTCGATCCCCTCCTTGCGCAGCGCCGCCAGGGCGCCGGGTGTGGATGCCTTGATCGGGTCGGTGATGGAGAGGATCCCCGCAGGAGTGCCGTCCACCCCGACGTGGATGACGGTGGCTCCGTCGGCGCGGAGCTGGTCAGCCCGTTCGTGCAGGGCTGCGGTGTCGATCTGGTGGGAGGTGAGGAAGTCGGAGCTGCCGATGACGACGCGGCGCCCGTTGACCGTTCCCTGGACACCGCGCCCGACCGGGGAGTCGAATTCGAGCACGTTCGGGATCGAGAGCTGCCGGCTGGTGGCGGCTTCGACGATGGCATGGGCCAGGGGGTGTTCGGAGGCTCGCTCGACTCCCGCGGCCAAGGCCAGGATCTCACCCTCCTCGAAGCCGTTCGCCGGGACGACGTCGGTGACGGTGGGCCGTCCCTCGGTCAGGGTGCCGGTCTTGTCCACGACGAGGGTGTCGACCTTCTCCATCCGCTCGAGGGCCTCGGCGTTCTTGATGAGGACGCCCATCCCGGCGCCGCGCCCGACCCCGACCATGATCGACATCGGGGTGGCCAGCCCGAGCGCGCAGGGGCAGGCGATGATGAGGACGGCCACGGCCACGATCAGGGCGTGGGCGAGTTTCGGGTCCGGCCCGACGAGGGCCCACGTGACGAACGCGATGACGGCGACACCGATCACGACGGGCACGAAGATCCCCGCGACCCGGTCAGCCATTCGCTGGATCGGGGCCCGGGATCGCTGTGCGTCGGCGACCATGGCCACGATCCGGGCCAGCATCGTGTCGCGACCGATCTTCTCGGCAACCATGACCAGCCCCCCGGACTGGTTGATCGTGCCGCCGATGACGCCATCGCCAGGGCTCTTGGTGACTGGCATCGCTTCGCCCGTCACGAGAGACTCATCCACTGAGGAACGACCCTCGTACACGGCGCCGTCGACCGGGACCCGCTCCCCTGGGCGGACCCGGAGCCGGTCGCCGACCTGCACCTCCGCCAGGTCGATCTCTTCATCACTGCCGTCGTCGGTGACCAGGCGGGCGGTCTTCGGGCTCAGATCCAACAGCGCCCGGATCGCCCCGGAGGTCTGCTCCCGGGCCCGCAGCTCCAGAACCTGACCGAGCAACACCAGCACGGTGATGACTGCGGCAGCCTCGAAGTAGACGTCGACGGTCCCTCCCCCCATCCCGGGACCGCTCTCGCGGAAGGCTGCGGGGAAGATGCCCGGGGTCACGGTCGCGATGACGCTGTACACCCAGGCCACCCCGGTGCCCATCGCGATGAGGGTGAACATGTTCAGGTTCCGGGTCCGGATCGAGGCCCACCCGCGGACGAAGAACGGCCACCCCGCCCAGAGCACCACAGGGGTCGCCAGCACCAGCTGCACCCAGTTCAGCGCAGTGGGTGAGATCAGGTCGTGCACCCCCGAGAACAGGTGGCTACCCATCTCGAGAAGGAACACGGGCACCGCCAGCACCAGCCCGACCCAGAACCGGCGGGTCATGTCGACCAGCTCAGCGTTCGGGCCGGCCTCGGCTGTGACCATCACCGGTTCCAGCGCCATCCCGCAGATCGGGCACGAGCCCGGCCCGGGCTGGCGGATCTCCGGGTGCATCGGACAGGTGTACTCCGAGACCTCTTCGGGGCTGGCGCCGCTGGTGCGCTCCGGGCCGGTTCCGCCCCGACCGCTGCTGGTGGCAGTAGTGGCATGCTCCACATGAGCGCTCGTGTACCGACCGGGGTCAGCGCCGAACGCAGTGAGACACCCCTGCGAACAGAAGTGATACGTGACACCGCCCTGCTCAACTCGCAATGGACCGTCCTGGTCCACGCTCATCCCGCACACCGGATCGCTGGCGGTGGGCTGCTCGACGGGTCGCGCTGCGTCCAGGTTGGTCCTCATGGGGAAAGGATACTCTTACCCCCTAGGGGTATACAAGACCGACAGCGCCCGACGGGTGGGGCGTCATCCATCCGCCCGTTCAGATCGTCGAAGGCGGGGCGACCACGACCTCGAGAGCGACTCTGACGACGACGGCATCGTGCACGACATCGCGGAAGGGGTCGTATCCCTCCATCGTGGTGTCTTGTGCTTCCAGCGGGTTGCCGTCAAGCGTGCACGGCGGCAGCGGCCACACCGTGCAGCCCAAAGATCACGAACAGCGCCGCCGCCTCCATCCCGACGGCCAGGCAACCGGCACGCTGCCACAGATCGAGCCGCCCATCCACGACGACATGGGCGTTGAACGCCGCGGTGGAGTAGACGACACCACGACGGAGCCGGTCATCGCCTACACCGGCCGAGCGTGCCGCATTCTCGAGAGCGATGCTCAGACGCGATCGGCGAGGGCCAGAACGAAGGGCAGCCCTAGCGTTCGTTGGTGAGAAAGGAGTGCGCGGCTGCCGTACGGGTGCGCACGCCCAACTTGCGGAAGATGTTGGTGAGGTGCTGTTTCACCGTGTGCACGCTGATGATCAGCGTGGTGGCGACGGCCTGGTCGGTGAGCCCTTGGGCGACGAGCCCGAGTATCTCCTGCTCCCGCGGGGTCAGCTCCTTCACCGGGCTGGCCAGCTCCGATGGGGAGTAGCGGAAGTCGTCGCTGACCGCCTCCTCGAGTGCCCGTGCGCGACCCGCCTGCCAGGCGGCCTCGTACTTCTCGGGGGGAAGGGCCTTGTGAACCAAGGCCGCGACGGACTCTCCGAGCTGGGCGCTGATGGTGGTCCCGCCCATCGCCGTGCGCAGGGTGTCGGTGACCCCGAGGACGAACGCGGCCCGTTCGGGCTCGGTGTGAGCAACGAGTGCACTCGCCAGCTTCGGTAGGTCGCTCACCATCGTCATCATCGAGCCATGCCGGTGGGCGACGCGCAGGGAACGGGCATAAAGGGCGACAGCGGCCCTCGGGTCGCCGCCGGCCATTCGCAGATCCCCGAGGCCGCCCAGCGGCCAGCACTTCGGTCGATCGAACCCGACGGCATCCAGCAGCTCCAGGCTCTCCTCGAAGGCGGCCAGGGCCAGGTCCGGCCTCCCGGTGACGGCGTTGGCCTGCCCGAAGGAGTACAGGAAGATCGCTGTCGCGATCTGGTCGCCGCACGACCTCGCCAGCCGAAGCGCCTCCTCGGCGGCGGAGAGCGCGCGTGGCCAGTCACCGACGGCAAACGCGAGCGTCGAAGCGTACCCGCGGGCTGTGGCGAGCGGGCGATCGTTGGCGAGCGCCCGCCACAAGCCGGTCGACTCCTCGAGCAGGGCGCCCGCGCGCGCCGGGTGACCCGACAGGCACGCCAGCAGTCCCGCCTCGGCCAGGGCGTCGGCGCGGACCACGTCCTCGACGATCGATGCCGCGCCTGCGCCGAGGAAGCGCCGCGCCCACTGGTCACCCTCGTGGACGGGCCCCTGCGTGACGAAGAACCAGGCCAACGCAGTCGTGAGCCGCAGCCCCGTCGCCTGGTCCCGATCCGCGCACCAGCCCAGCGCCGCGGTCCAGTTGGCCCGTTCGAGCGACAGCCGCCCGAGCCCCTCGCCCTCTGCCGGGGTGTACGACGCGGCGCGGGCCACCTCGGCGAGCTCCGCGCACCAGAGCGCGTGGCTCCTTCTCACCGTGTCACGCTCGCTGCTCATCTCGAGCTCGTGGTCGGCGAACTCGCGGATCGTCTCCAGCATCCGGAAGCGGGGAGCCGCCGCAGGAGAGGGGTCGCGTCCCACCAAGCTGGCGTCGACGAGTTTCGCGAGCTGGTCGACTGCATCGGGGTCCCCGCTGACCCGCTGGACGGCATCCATCGCGAAGCCGCCCCGGAATGCTGCCAGGCACCTGAACAACTGTTGCTCGTCGGTCGCCAGCAGCCGGTAGCTCCCCTCGATGGCGGTTCGCAATGATCGGTGCCGTAACGGCGCGTCAACAGAGCCGCCGACAAGGGCGGGAAGTGAGGGCGCCAGGAGGCCGAGCACAGCGGATGGAGTCAGCACGCCGAGCCGAGCAGTCGCCAGCTCCAGCGCCAACGGCAGCCCGTCGAGACGCCGGCAGATCTCGGCGACGGCGCCGACGTTGACCGCATCAACGCTGAAGCCCGGGTCGACGCCACGGGCGGCGTGGACGAAGACCTGCACCGACGCGTACCCGGCCACGACCTCGGCGTCCAGGGGCCCGCCCTGCGGCGGCACGGGCAGTGGCGCCACGACATGGACGCGCTCGCCCCGCAGCCGCAGGCGCACGCGGCTCGTCCCCAGCATCTTCAGGTCCGGGCACTGGCTGAGCAGCAGGCCGAGTTCCGCCGCCGCCGCCGACACCTGTTCGAGGTTGTCCAGGACGAGCAGAAGGTCCCTCTCCCGCAGCGCCGGGGCGAGGTCCCGAGCCCCCGTCGCCCGCACGCCCAGACTGCGCGCGATCTCCCCCAGGACCAGGCGGGGGTCGTCCACCCCCGAAAAGTCGACGATGTGAGCGCCCTCTTCGAACCGCTCGGCGCACCGGCGAGTGACCTCCAGAGCAAGACGTGTCTTGCCCACGCCTCCGGGCCCGGTCAGGGTCAGCAGGCGGGTGTCGGGTCGAGAAAGCTGTGCGGAGGCCATGTCGACGTCTCGGGCCCGCCCGGTCAGCGGACTCAGTGCGGTCGTCAGGGCGGAGGCACCAGACGTCGCCGCTGGCCGGGGGTGCGACATGACGAAAACCCTAATGCCCGTGGGGGCTCCCGGGCGGTCGACCGAGTCCGCAGGCACACGTCCTTCGGATCCCGGGGGTGGTCCGGACACCACGTGAGCAGTTCGTGGACGGCCTACCAAGCCGCGGGGAGAAAGGTTCGCTGGCCTCCTACGGCGACTCCGGCCCGTCCGGGGATGGTCGAGGCCAAGACCGGCGCCAGCGCCGCGAGGGCCCCGTCACGCTCCGCCTGCCACAACGTGTCAGGGTGCCGCAGCCCGGAGACCCGCGTCCGGCTCTCGGGTCGATCAACCCATCGATGCTCATCGTCGTTCTGAACTGCCAGCGCGGTGGCGGTCCCCTCGACATGGATGGAATCCAGGTTGAGCATCCAGTCAGTGGAGGACCGGAGGAGGTCGCGTGCACCAGTCAACGGCGGGCGGATCCTGCGCGACCCGCCGCACAAGGACGCGGTGTCCAGCGCGCACATCTCGACGGTCAGCACGGCGCTCAACGCGCTGAGGAGTCGAACCCGGTCATGCGGATGGGCCAGGCTGGCACCCCGTCCACGATCGCGTTGGCCGGCACGTCCCTGGTCACCTCCGCGCTCCCCCGCGACCGCGCCGGTCAGGTTCTTGCCGAACTGGCTGTGGACGGTGGGACGAGCACGACAGACTCGTCCACCGTCGTGCCGGTGAGCCTGGACAACGGGGCCCGAACCTGCGATGGCGGGTGCTACCCCGTGTTCAGTTCCACGGTGACGCCCCGTGCTTCTTGGACGGCTCCGGGCACGAACCCGTGGGGCTCTGATCCGGCTTCGATCGACTCGCCGCGGTTCAGGTGGTCCATGAAGTCCCGCAGGTTCACCACTCGATCCTGCCACCTCGCCGTCGCGCCCCTCCGGTGAGGCCGCTGTCTGCGCGAGCCGTGCGCGCATCGTGGTGCTCAGGTCCGCGCTACACAGACCACAGGTCGGCGACAGGAAGGAACTCGAGCCTGTTGGGACGAGCGGCGCTCCCGCCGCTACCGACCAAGGAGCCACACCATGCGACGCAATATCCTCGGCTTCGCCGCCACTTCCCTCGCCGCCGTCGGCGCCCTCGCCCTGACCGGCGCGACCATCGCCACCGCCGCCGACGACTCCAACGCCACGCCCACCCCGTCCGTCAGTGCCTCCGCCTCACCCGGTGATCGAGCCGGTGGCCCGAGAAGCGAATTTCAGGACACCGCCGTCACCGGCACCGAAGCCGACAAGGTCATCGCTGCCGTCAAGGCCAAGGACACCTCAGCCACCATCGACACCGTCCGCAAGGACCCCGACGGCTCCTACGACGCCCTGGGCACCAAGGACGGCAACCCCGTCCTCTACGACGTCAGCACCGACCTGAAGACCATCACCGAGAACACCGGCCACCCCGGCGGCAAGGGCCGACACGACGGTCCCTGCGTCGGGTCCCAGGGCAGCTCCGTCACCGGCACCGAAGCCGACAAGGTCATCGCTGCCGTCAAGGCCAAGGACACCTCAGCCACCATCGACACCGTCCGCAAGGACCCCGACGGCTCCTACGACGCCCTGGGCACCAGGGACGGCAACCCCGTCCTCTTCCACGTCAGCACCGACCTGAAGACCATCACCGAGAAGGTTCGCGGCCACGGCGCTCCCGGAGGCACGTCGAGCAGCGGCACGCCGAGCACAGACCCCTCCGCCACCAACGCGTCGAACACCTCCCCCGCGATCTGATCACCGAGCCTCACGGCGGCGCCGGCTCCCCAAGGAGGGCCAGCGCCGTCGCCTCGGCGGCATGCACCACCTCGAAGACACCCCACGACGGGACCACGTGGATGCGGCGGGCCGCACCTTGCGGACCGCCAGGTGGCGGTCAAGGACGGGCGAGGTGCCGGCTGGAAACTGACGGCGCGGGATTGTGTCCATCGGAACACCGCAAGGTGCTCGACAACCGGGCCCGGGCCTTCGCCGAGTTCACCCAGCACCTACGCGCCGACCTTGCCGCGGACCCGGACGAGACCACGGCGGCGGACCTGCTGTGGTGCTTCTCGAACGAGGAGATCTACCGGGAACTAGTCCAAGAACGTGGCTGGTCGCCGGACCGATACGAAGCTTGGCTGGGCACCACCTTGGTCGCGCAGCTGATCACCGCGCCCCAAACAACCGCCTGAGCGACCCGGCGCTCACGGTAGGTCGGCCCGCGGGCGGGACGACGCACCCGGGCCGGTGCCCAGCTATCCGCCCTGCCGTGGTGGTGAGGCCCCAGCGACGGACCGGAGAGCCATGCTCCAAGGATCCGATGGCTCGTGCTCTGCGGACCTGACGGGGCCGCTCGGTCCATCAAGGAACTCGGGAGGCGCTTGGCCGGGCGGCAGCCGTTCACAGCAGCGCGTGCTCGATGGTGGTCGAGACGAAGCCGATGTAACGACCCACCGGCCAGCTACGGCGGACGACGAGGAGGTCGTACATCTCCGGCGAGGACACGGCGAACAGGACGTCGGTGGCCTGACGCATGGATACCCCTGCACGAAGATGCCCCGCATCGGCGAGGTAGCGGGCGTTGGCTCGCATGCGACGGAGTCGGTCATCATCCAGTTCGTCGGCCAGCTCCCGGATGGTCGGGTCCAAGAGCGCTGCTTCACGCACCAGGGTGAGGATCGGGGCGACCTGAGGCGCCACCTCACCAGCGAGCTTCGCCCAACCCCTCACCACGGCCCGACCATCGACCAGACCGCGCAGCCGATCCGACCGGTCTTCCGCCGGGACAGGGCCGGTGCCCATCAGGGCACACGCGCGAAGCGCTCGGACGAGCCCGGGCTTCCCACCGAAACCCTTGTACACGGTTTCAGGTGACACTCCTGCCGCCTCGGCAATGCTGGCGATGGTCGTCGCGGCATACCCCTGGTTGAAGAACAACTGTTGGGCGGCATCCAGGACGTCGCTCCTGCGTTGCTCTGCCATGGTTCTGCGCCGCGATGCGTCGTACTGCCGGACCTTGACTCGTGGGCTCAAAAGGGCCATCCTCACTATTAGATACATACCACTGTATCCAACATTTCGGAGGACAGATGGAACATGCAGCCTTTGCTCTCAAGCTCCGCGACGCGACCAACAGTAGAAGCGTGACGCAGGTGCTGGGGTGCTTCGCCGAGGACTATGTCAACGAGACACCCGCTCATCCTGGCCGCGGGTTCACCGGGAGGGACCAGGTCCGTGGGAACTGGGCTCAGATCTTCGCCGCCGTGCCCGACCACACCGCCACCCTCCTCGCATCCGCTCAGGTCGCGGACACAGTCTGGACGGAGTGGGAGATGCAGGGCACCCGCACCGACGGCGCAGCACACCACATGTGCGGACCGATCGTCTTCGTCGTGCGCGATGGACTCGCCCGCTCCGCGCGCTTCTACCTCGAACGAGTCGATGAACCCGATGACAGCGACACCGACGCGGATGCCGCCGTGCGAGGGATCCTGGCCGGATGATTCTCGTGGCCGGGGGGACCGGACGACTGGGGTCCCATGTCGTGCGGTTGCTCGAGATGCGCGGAGAGAGCGTGCGGTCCCTGAGCCGGCACGCAGACGGTGACCTGCGCGATATCGCCGATCACGCGCTGAGCGGGGTGACGGTCGTCGTCTCCTGCGTCACGGGGTTCCCTGGCCAGGAACCAGCAGACGTGGACCGCGACGGCAACATCGCGCTCATCGACGCGGCCGCACGAGCCGGTGCCGATGTTGTCCTCGTCTCCGTGCTCGGCGCGTCAGCCCACAGCCCCATGCAGTTGTTCAGGATGAAGTACGCCGCGGAAGAGCACCTTCGTCTAAGCGGGGCCTCGTGGACGATCATCCGCCCCGACGCGTTCGAGGAGACGTGGGTGGAGATCCTCGAAAAGACGGCGGGCCGCCGGAATCGACCCGTCGTGTTCGGGCGCGGCGACAACCCCTTCGCGTGGACGCGAGTCGACGAAGTCGCTGCCCACGTCGTTCGCGCCGCAATGGAACCCCACCTGCGTGGCCAGACCATCGTCGTCACCGGACCCAACCCCCGCACGCTGGGACAGCTCGCCAAAACCGTGATGCTGGAGCACGGCTGGTCAGGCGAACCGCGACACGTACCTCGTGCTGCCCTTCACCTCATGGCCCACGTCCCCGGCCAAGCCGGACGGATTGCCAAGGCCTCACTCGCCATGGACGTGCTCAGCGCTCCGCCCTGACACGGGCCCGGACACAACGCCGCCCGGCTCGTCCTGGCCGTCACCGCGTTCAACCTGACTCGTACCGCCGCCACCATCACCGGCCCCTCCATGGCAAAAGCGACCACCGCCACGATCCGGCGCACGCTGATCACCGTCCCAGCCCAGGTGTCATCCTCCGCCCGACGGAGCACCTTGCACCTGCCACAAGCTTGGCCCTGGGAGACCCCATGCATGGCCCTGTTCGACCGGGTCGCCGACCCACCACGAACGCTCCCGACCTGACCACCCAGCCGCAGCGGTGCAACCCAAGGAACCCGACGTGGAACACCCCGACAGACATGCCGGGAATCACCCACGCCCCCACCCCGAACTCACCTCACGCCGCCGTCCAAGACGGAACCCATCAGCTCATCGGTGGATCGAGTCCAAGGCCCGGTACGGCCGCCTCGGTGGGCCAGAAGCCGCCCCGCGACCTCCTTGCTTACCTCCAGCCCGACTCGATCTCAATCCACAGGCACTGTGCTTCCGGGTTCGATTCGAAGAGGACGGACCCCGTGGTCTTCGGGGTATCGGAGCTCGGCGTCGAATCTGAGCGTTGCAGCGCGGGTGGTGGGGAGAAATTGGGGGGTGTTCTGTTGTGCTGGGGGTGGTAATCGCTCGTTAGCGGGCATACGGTGGCCCAGTCTCCGCCACGTGTGTCCCTGGTTGAAATGTGCGGTGATCCCGACCGAGCCACGGCCGGCACGACTATGGAGGTCTGTTTATGCCCTTGTATCGTCTTCTCGCCGTGGGGGGCGTGGCCCTTGTCGCCGCTCTTCCTGCCAGCCTGGCCGCCGCAGTCACCGGCGACTCGAGCATTGAGGTCAGCGTTGCCAGCCCGGCATCCCCGTTCTCGCAGAACAAGCAGAACGAGCCGGGTCTGGCCATTGACGCGAACCACCCGAACATCCTCGTCGCCGGATCCAACGA
Source organism: Ornithinibacter sp. (assembly GCA_039927035.1). Taxonomy (GTDB): domain Bacteria; phylum Actinomycetota; class Actinomycetes; order Actinomycetales; family Dermatophilaceae; genus Fodinibacter. Next base: position 16,051 of record JBDSVV010000090.1, read on the forward strand.
CGAGATCGACATGGAGGCGTGTAACGCCGGCGCTCCCGACACGTGCCCGTTCACCCCGGGGGTGGGAGTGAGCGGCGTCTACTTCTCATCGGACTCCGGCAGGACGTGGACCCAGCCCACATACCAGGGCTGGACGGCGCGTGACTGCCTCGGCCCAGCGGCGTGCACCCCGCACCGCGGGGACATCGGGACGCTGCCGAAGTACTACGAGAACGGACTGGTTTCCAACGGAGACCCCGAACTCGCCTTCGGACCCAAGCGCGGCGCCGACGGCAAGTTCTCGTGGGCGGCCGGCTCCCGGTTGTACTACGCGAACATCGCGACCAATTTCGGCTCGACCCGTGGCGACCAGGCATTCAAGGGCAGCGGCGCCATCGCCGTCTCCCGCACGGACGACGTGGCCAAGGCCGCCGCCGGCGACCCCAGTGCATGGCAGGACCCGGTCATCGTGTCTAAGCAGAGCTCGGCGACCTTCAGCGACAAGGAACAGCTCTGGGCCGACAACGCGGCCACCAGCCGCTATTTCGGCAACGCCTACGTCTGCAACGTCAGCTTCCGCGGCAGCGGCAATGGCGCTCCAGAGCCGGTGATGTTCCACCGTTCCAGCGACGGCGGCGACACCTGGGCCACCAGCCAGCTGTCCGCGGCGACGAACAACGCACAGACCGGTGGGCGGCAGGGCTGTGCCGTTCGGACCGATAGCACGGGACGCATCTTCGTCGTCTGGTCCGGCTACAACAAGCAGCTCAACAGCGGCGTGTTCTACCAGGTGACCTCCGACAACGGGGGGGCCAACTTCACCCGCCCCAAGGTCGTGATGCAGACCGGCGGGATCGGCCAGCTCGACCCCGTCACCGGCCGCTTCACGATCGACGGGCTCGCCGGGTCGCGCACCGACGTCTTCCCTAGCCTCGACATCGCCAACGGCGCCCCGAGCGGCGTGGCGGCGCCCAACACGGCCGTGTTGGCCTGGTCGGACGACAGAGCCGGTCAGAACATGGAGCGCGCGTACGTCAGCTACTCCAGCAACGGCGGCAGATACAGCACACCGCAGGCCGTCTCAACCAGCGGTGACCGCGCCAACCAGCCGGCCGTCGCGATCGCCCCGAACGGGTCCACCGTGTACATGACCTACAACGCCTGGCACGAGTGGTGGCAGGCGACCACGGCGCGCCCGCGCCCGATGGAGGGTGTCGTACTCAGCGGCCCCGCCAAGGGCACCCTCACCGAGGTCAACCGAGGTGCGAGTGGTGACGCCCGCGGGTCTAGCGCCAACTCGTTGACAGCGGAGTTCCTCGGCGACTACAACTACGCCGTGGCGTCGAACACCTTCGGCGTGACGGTATGGAACGACGTGCGAAACGCGACCGACTGCCCAGCCGTGGACGCTTACCGGCAGTCCCGGGCAAGCAGCAGCCCGATAACGAAGCCGTCGCCCTGCCAGACACCACAGACGGCGTTCGGTAACACCGACATCTACGGCTGGACCTCCTTCACCCCATAAGAATGCACCCCGCCGCGCCACCCAACTCAGGTCGGTGCACCTCCACGGTTCGCCGTGCGCAGGTGCACCGACCTGCGCTTGAGACCGATTGCGGGTAGGAGCGTGTCGCGGCAGATCAGGGCCTTCACCGCTACCGAGTCTGCTGCCACTCCGGCGTCACGCGGCCCTCCTCGTAGAACCAGCGGCCGTCGCTAAACACCCCCTGCAGACGTGTGTCGGCCGACCGCACCACGTGACCGACGCCGCTCTTGTCTGGCGGCGGGAACGGCTGGATCCTCACTCGCGTCACACTGGAGAAGCGGCACGATGGCGTGCCCGCGGCATACCGCAGGGTGATCATGGAGCTCTTGCCCGTCATCGCGCTTGCAGGGCTGCCCCTGGTCTTCGCTACTGCCTACGGAGGTGTGGGCCGCCAGGGCCTCGACATACCGGGTTCCTCCATCACCTCCCATTCCATTACGGCCCCCGCGTCCGCATGCAAGAACGCCTCCCCTGAGGGGGACTCGAGGGTCATGATCGACGGGGTTGACTTCGTACAGCTCGACGGTAGGCAGTACGTCGCTGGCCTCGACGGTGCTGTGCCTGCAATCGCGTCCAGTCAGCTGGGAGTCGTGGTCGGGCGGGTCACATGTGAGCTCAGCGCCCTGAAGTACAGCGGGGAGCCAGGACCAAACGCTGATGGGGACGCCGCTTTCCTGGCCATCGGAACCGAGGTGCGCGCCGTCCACGGGTTCGAGCCGTCCTGCCGAATCGCGGCTCACATCGACGGAGCCAACCGTGTGTATCTGGCCCGCTACTCCACGGCCGTCCCCTGCGCCAAGGCGCAGTAGCAGCAGCGGGCGATCCGCATGTCGGTGCATTGACGGTGGCGGTCCGCCCCGACGTGGGTCGTACTCACCCAGTGGGATCGGGGAAGGTGAGCCCCAACGGCTCAGCTTGGCGCAGACAAGGCGACCCCGGCTCCCGGGACAGGATGGCGTCGTGATCACGCCTCGGTGAAGCGGCGGCGTGAAGGTTCTCGTGGGGGAAAGCGTGCCGAGCGGGGAGTGCCGGCCGCGCGGGTTGTGACCTGGCCTCGGAGGTTCCCCCCCTTCCGATGATCGACGCGAAGCAGTGGTGCGCCGACTGTCACCAGACCTCGGACGACGTCGGTACCACGGCGTCGGTGCACTTCCACTCCATGGCGGCAGATCCTTGAAGTCGAGAGATGACTCGAGCACGAAGACTCACGCAGCCCCTTCTGGGGGTGTGACGCTCGGGAACGTCGCGATCCACGAGCCGGATGCGGGATGGAGCGCGTGCAGGCGATGGCGCCCTGGAATCCGGCCGCAGGGGAAGGTGCACGCCGAAGGGCGCCGGCAATCCCACCCGGACCCGGCCCATGCCCCCCTCCCCTGCTGGCTAGTCTCGTGACGACCACGACCACGACCACGACCACGACCACGACCAACGGCCCCGAGGGGACACATGCAGAGCACTGCGACCACCGGATGCCGGGTCGTCGTCCACGCCGTGACGAAGGTCATCGATCCCACGATGCTCCTCGCCCCCACGAGCCTGGTGGCTGAGCCGGGGACCTGCACAGTGATCCGGGGGCCCAACGGCGCCGGGAAGACCACGCTGCTGCGCCTCGTCGCCGGGCTCATGGAGCCGACCTCGGGAGAGGTGAGCATCGACGGGGTCGCAGCAGATGAGCGCAAGCGCGCCACCCGGGATCGGGTGGCCGCCCTCATCGGCCCGCCCGCGGCATACCGGGACCTCACTCTCCTGGACCACCTGACCCTCATCGACGCCACGTGGGGGCGCGACGCCGACACCTGTGAGGAACGGGTCGCCGACGGCTTGGCCGCCTTTGGGATCGAGACGCTCGCGGAGAGGTTCCCCCACGAGCTGTCCTCGGGCCAGGGACAGCTCTTCCGCCTGGCACTGACGTGGTTCCGCCCGGCCGCGCTCCTCGTGCTCGACGAGCCCGAACAGCGACTCGACACCGAGCGCCGACTGCTGATCGCCCGACTCGTGCGGGAGCGTCGCGACGGCGGCACCACCGTCGTCATGGCGTGCCACGACCCTGCGGTGACCGAGTCCGTGGCCGACGCCGTCGTCGATGTCGTCGCGCCGTGAACGAGCACCACGACGATGCTGAGCGCCTGGCCGACGTCGTTCACGTGCTCCACGGCCCTGACGGCACGGGCGCCGTGCGTCGAGTGCTTTACGCCGTCTACGTCGTCGGAATCCTCTCCCTCACTTACGGATTCACCGTGACACGCGCCCTGTTCATCACCAGTGATCCGCAGTGGGTGCGGGACAACCTCCTCGGGGCTCCGGCTGCTGCCGTGGCCCTCGCGAGCGGGATCGCGCTCCTCGTGGCCGCCCGTTCGGTGGGGAGGGTGCGCGGGCCGGCCGTGCCCCCGCTGCCGTGGGTGGACCACGTCGTGAGCGGTCCGATCGGGCGCGCCGAGACCCTGCGGGAATGGTGGGTTGTGTCGAGCACCTTGCTTCTCGCGGGGAGCACCGTGCTCGGCGGGGTGCTTGGGGGCGGCCTGTGGGCATCGGGCACCACCGGGCCGCTCGCACTAGTCGTCGCCGTGCTGGTCGGCGCATCGTTGGGTGCGGCCCTGGCCCTGGTCTGGCTCGCCGGGCAGCTGGCGGCAGGCGGTGGCGCCACAGCTACGGATGCCGGTGGCCCTGGCCGCAGCCTGCTTCGGCGCCCGCGCGCCAGCCTCGACCTGCTGACGCTCCCCGGGCTGCGCGCTCAGAGCACCCGATCGACCCACCTCGGGGGCGCCGTGCTCGCTGGCGACCTGCGGGCGGCCCGGCTCGAGGTGGCGATGCCGGTGCGCCGGGGCCGCGGGCTGCGGCTGCGCTCGCGCGGTCGGCTGGTCACGGTGGTGTCCCGGGACGTCCTCGGGTTGCGCCGCCAACCCGGCCTCCTCGGCGGCGGCGGCGCCCTGTCGCTCGCCGGGTCGGCAGGCGTGGCGTGGTCCGTCACGAATGCGGACGTCCCGGCCGCTTTCGCTGTCGTCTCGATGGTGGTCTGCTACCTCGGCATCGGCGTGTGGGCCGAGGGGCTGCGCCTGCTCGGGGACACACTCGGCACCCCCGGGCTCAGCGGGCTCCCGATCGGTGTCGAGGCGCTCGTCCACTCGGTGCTCCCGGCGGGCCTGTTCGTGGTGGTCGGCGTGCCCGTCGGACTGGGGGTCCACACCCTGGTCGATGCCCCCTCCACCACCGCTACGGCGGCCTCACTCTGGATCGTCGGGGTCGCTGTGCTCGTCGTGGCCGCGCACTGGGTCGCGTCGTTTCGCGGTCAGCCACCGGATCTCGTCTTCCTCCCAGAGCTCGGACCAGCCGCGATGGCCTTCTGGTATGCCCGCCCGCTGATCTTGGCGGGAATCACCGGCGGCCTGCTCACCGCGCGGTTGGGTGCCAGCGGGTTGTTCGAGCCAGCGGCCATCGCCCTGCTCATCACGCTCACCGGAGCCGGGTTCTGGGCCAGGCGCGCCCTGCGCTCGGCCGCGGACGCCCACCGGGTCTGACGCCCCTGCGCTCCCCTCCTCCACCCGACCGGGGTTTCGCCGCAAGCCTGCCCCCGGCATACCCTCGTGGTATGCGTATTGACGTCTGGTCCGACATCCTGTGCCCGTTCTGCCACGTGGGGCGGCGCCACCTCGAGCTCGCCCTGGCGCAGTTCGAGCACGCCGGCGAGATCGGCGTCGTCTGGCACAGCTTCATGCTCGACGCCAACGCGCCCAGCGAGGACCCCCGGCCCATGCCGCAGCTCATCTCGCAGAAGTACGGCACGTCTGTTCAGGATGCCGTCGCGCAGCACGAGCGGATGGCCACCGACGCTGCTGCGGTCGACCTGGACTTCCAGTGGCAGAAGGTCGTCGCCGGAAACTCCTTCGACGCCCACCGTCTCATCCACTTCGCGCGCGCCCAGGGCCGCGAGGTCGAGGTGACCGAGCGCGTCATGCGCGCCTGGTATTCCGAGGGTGCCTCCATCGGTGACCACGACACCCTGGTGCGCCTGGCGCTCGCGGCCGGACTCGACGAGGGGGCGGTGCGCGACCTCCTGGCCGGCGACGACCACGGGATCGACGTGCGCACCGACGTCGCCCTCGCGACACAGATCGGGATCACGGCCGTGCCGACCTTCGTGCTCGACCAGAAGTACTCCGTGAGCGGCGCGCAGCCGGTCGACGTCATGCTCGACGCGCTGCGCCAGGTCTGGGACCTGCAGGGCACCGAGCCCGAGGTGGCGCAGGGCGGCGGGTGCGGCGGTGGCTGCTGTGGCGGGGCGTGCGGGTCCGAGGACACCGAGGCCGTGACCGACGACGCGGCGTGCGGCTGCGGCGAGGGGGTCTGCGGCGGCGGGATCTGCGGCGGCGACGAGAACGCCCCCGAGGAGAAGGTCAGCGACGCTGTCCCCGCGTCACGCTGATCGCTGCGCCAACCCGGTCATCACCACGAAAAGACGAGGACACCCCGCGTACCTGGAAGAGCCCACCTGCCCTTGCTGCATTCCTGCCCTGGGGGAGTTGAGCGGGGTACCACCACGCGGGGTGCCGTGACCGATCGTAGGACGCCGGACGTGAATCACGGAAATCGGCCCAGCCCCGCAGGCCCTACCGAAGGAACCCATGACCGCCCCTCGCATGCTCTTCACCTGGCTCGCCCGCGCCGAAGTCGTGACGTGGACCCTCCTGCTCATCGGGATGTTCCTCACGTACGTCACGAGGACCACGGACGTGGCGGTGAGCGTCTTCGGCCTCGCCCACGGCGTGGTGTTCCTGTCCTACCTCGGCATGACCCTGGCGATCTGGGTCGACCAGCGGTGGAGCCTGCGCGAGGCGGCCACCGCCCTGCTCGCCGGTATCGCGCCCTTGGCGACGCTGTGGGTCGAGCACCGGGTGGAGCGCCATTCGTTGATCTCCGACCGGTGGCGCCTCCGCCCCCACGGCGAGGCTCCGCGCACGCCTGCAGAGCGCCTCCTGGCCGGCGCACTGGTCCGACCGCTGGTGTCGGTGGCCTTCGCGGCCGCCGCTGTCGTCCTCGTCACGGCCGCCCTGCTTGTTGTCGGTCCGCCCGGTGGTCCAGCCGCCTCCTGAGCACGATCAGCAGGGGGCTCCAACGGCAGGATTTCAGTGCGACGCGCTCCCTCGGGTAATCTCGCCCGCGGAGGATTCGCATAGTGGCCTAGTGCGCACGATTGGAAATCGTGTTGGGATAAAACCCTCGGGGGTTCAAATCCCCCATCCTCCGCCAACTGGAACCCCCCGG
>JBDSVV010000091.1:0-11472 GCA_039927035.1 Ornithinibacter sp.
CGACGCCGGGGGTGTAGGCGCGGGACAGGTCGTCGCGGTTGCGCAGGAGGACCTTGGACTCCACGGAGAGCTTGCCGCCGAGGTGCATGAGGAAGGTGCGGTCGCTCGTCTTCAGGACGTGGACACCCTCGAGGGCATCGACGGCGGCGGCCACCGTGGCGGCGTGCTCGTCGCCCTCGGTGTTGCACGTCATGTCGACGACCAGGTCGCGGTGGCTGGACTCGACGATGTCGAGCGCGGTGATCTCGGCTCCCACCGCGGCCGCTGCCGCGGTCAGCTCGGAGGTGGCGCTGAAACCTGCCGGGGCGGAGACCCGCATGGTGATGGCGTGGCCGGGACTGGGGCGTGACATTGGAGTCCTTCCGAAGGGATCTTCACTGATTCCGTATGGTGGATATTACTTTCTGCTGCATGGAATCCGCAAGGGGAGATGCCCTGATAGGAGGTGACCTATGTCACAGTGTCTCGCGTTCTGTGCGCGCGGAGCGACTCCACGTATGGCCATCTGGTCGTCAGCGCCGACGACCAGCCCGGCATCCGGCATTCCGACCCGAAGCCGGCCGTCGCGGAGTCATGAGCACCCCGTCGCCTCCGGGTCACGCGCAGCCAAGACGTCGCGAACTGCCCCTGACTCCGCGAAGGAACGGAGAGGGTCGTGCGGATGCCGGGTGCTGCCCGCCGCTCGGCGGCGCCTTCTCGTTCGCGCCGCGCCACGGTGCGAGGTCCCTGCGCACCCGGACCGGAACGCACGAAGACCTGTGAGGCGGACCGTGTCGTTCCGCAAAGCGCGTCATGATCGCCGTCAGCGTCGAGGACGCACACCAGGCCCGTCACGACCTTGGGTGGTGCCAGAGCGCGGTCGTGCGCGCCCTCGGCACCCCGGTCCGACGTTCGTTACCTGCGGCATGTGCGGGTGATACCAATCCGGTATCATCGGAGAATGGCCATGACACTCCGTCTGACGGATGAGGACGAGCGCGCGCTCGTCTTGCTCGCCGACTCGCAAGGCATTTCTAAGCAGGAGGCGACCGTGCGCGCCATCCGTGACGCAGCCGGGCGCCACGTCCACGACGAGCGAGTACGCGACCTGTCCGCACACGCCCGTACCCGTTACACCGACGTCTTGGACCGCCTCGGTCGATGACGGAGTACCTCACGCTTGAGGACCTGCTGAACCTCGCCAGCGATCTCGGCGTAGGGCCGGTGCGCGACCTCGGCCTGCTGGACTCCGCCGCGCACCGACCACAAGTGGTTCTCTACGGCGCCGAGGCCTACCCCGGCATCGACGCCCAAGCGGCCGCGCTCCTGGAGTCCCTCGTGCGCAACCACGCACTCATTGACGGCAACAAGCGACTGGGATGGTTGGCCACCGTCGTCTTCTACGGCCTGAACGGCATCGCCCTCGATGCGCCCGACGATCCTGCCTTCGAGCTCGTCATGGCCGTGGCCCGTGGCGACCTCGACCACCAGGCAACCACCGACGCCCTGCGCTGTTGGCACTAGCCTCATCGACGTGCGCGTGATGGCGTTGCTCGCACGTGAGCCCTTGCATGCCTACGGCGTGGTGCAGCGACTCGGTGAGTACGGGTTCGAACAGTCGACGCTTGGAACGGTTTATCCCTTGGTGACAAGACTTCGCCGAGCCGGGTTGCTCAGCCAGCGCACCTCCCGTGGACACGCAGGCCCCACTCGGCACGTCCTTTCCGTGACGGCGGAGGGTGAGCAGGCCCTACAGGCATGGACAGTTCAATGGAACACCCACCGGGACCGGGTCGACGGTCTCTTGACCAAGGAAGGAGCGAGTCATGCCGGCTGAGACGCAGCTGAGCGAACGGCTCCTGACCTGGCTGGAGACCGTGGACGGCGCGTGGGCCCAAGCAGGTCGCTCCAAAGTGGTGGGGCGCCGGCTGGCCGGCGAACTCGAGGACAGCATCGTCGAAGGACTGCAGTCCGGAGGCCAAGAGGAAGACTTCCTCAGCGACCGGCCCGCCAGGGTCGCCGCCGACATCGCAACGGCAGACGGGTTCCTCCTGACTGCCCCCGAACGAGAAGCACCGACCCCCGCTCGTTCCGCAAGACCACGCTGATCGGCGCCTCCCTCCTAGCCGTCGTCGGGTGGATCCCCCTGTTCAACGGCCCGTACCTGGTGCCCTAGAACACGGTCGCTTCCTGGGTCGTGATGTATGCCTTGGTGCTCCTCAGCCCCCTCGCTGCTCCAGCCATTGCCATTCGACGCCGATTCCCACAAGAACCACATCTCACCCGCCTCCACGTCCTCGCAGTCCTCGGAGTCCCTATTGGCGCGATCCTCGCGCAGTACCGACCTGGGCTGTCGCGCGTTCGCTGAGCTACCCCACCACATCGGTCCTCGTCCTACCTGAACTCCTCCTCGGCATCGGTACATGCGCCAGGATCGGGTGCCGGAGCAAGGGATGCCACGAGCGCGGCGGAGCGCGCCCTTGACACCCCAGGTGGTGTCGGCGAAGGAGCAAGGGGTGCCAGGGGGGCGATCGTGCGCGCCTTTGGCACCCCCGGCCCTTCAGCTCGTCCTCCACGGCATATCTGGGACACGTCCGCGCGGACTGACGCCCGGGAGAAGCCCGGGTCATCACGACGGCTCCACCTGTCAGTGTCTTTCGGCCGACGGGTCGATGCCGAATGTGGGTGAACATCGACGCCCACGCGGCGATCTTCACCCACATTCGGCAGGCAGGCAGGTGGCATCCGGCGCGCGTCTGGCACATCGGACCCACACATCGCGGACGTCAGCGTGACAGTGAAAGTGCCAGTCCGAAGCCCCACCTCGGCGAAAGACGTGCTCCCCTTGGTCCATCGGGAGGATGGGCTCACCATCGGAGCGTTGTGGCGAGGACGAGGTCGCACACGGGTGGCCTCCCGGCCTGGTGCTGGGCGCCTCATGAGCCGGGGCCTGCCCGGAGTCACGGTGCGGAGAGCATGCCCTGCATCGTCGCGATCTCCGTCTTCTGCCCCTGGACGACCGCCCGGGCCAGCTCGCTCACGCGCGCGTCATGCGTGGTGCCGAGGACGGCGTCGGCCATCGAGACGGCACCTTCGTGGTGCTGGATCATCATCGTGAGCCACAGGCGGTCGAAGTCGGCGCCCGTCGCGGTGGAGAGGTCACCCATCTCCTGATCGCTCATCATCCCGTCCATGCCGTCGTCCATCCCGCCCATGTCGGTGGACGCACCCCACTGCGACATCCAGCCGCTCATCGTGGCGATTTCGGGCTCCTGAGCTGTCGAGATCTGCTGCGCCAGGCTCTTGACCTCGGGGGAGGCTCCGGCGCGGTCGTCCAGTGCCAACCGAGCCATCTCGACCGCCTGCTCGTGGTGCGGGATCATCTGCTGCGCGAACTGCACGTCCCCGGGGTCAGCCGCCGAGGACGACATCATTGACGCAGTCGAGTCGGATGCCGGGGTGGCGGTGTCGGTGCTCCCGCACCCGGCCACGACGAGTACGAGGGCAAGGCCCGCGCCTGCGGCCGTCAGACGGCCGACGATGGTTCTGCTCACGAACGTGCTCCTTGGTGCGATCCGGTTGGGGCACGAGCCTCTCCCGTCCGTGCCGCACACGACGTCGCCGTTCGATGAAGGTTCCGTGAAGTCGACCCGACGTCGAGGCCCGCACGCGCCCTGCGATCCTCACCGGAGCAGCGGACCGTCCAGCACCCCCCACAGGGGGCCGGCGAGCACTCCGAGCAGCACCGAGACCACGGACGCCGAGACGGCCGCGCGCGCCGACCACACCGACGGTGACCTCAGCTCGGGTTGCGGCTCGTCCCGGCGCAGGGCCGGCGCGATCCAACGAAGGTAGTAGAAGAGCGACACCAGGCTGTTCGCCAACAGGGCGACGGTGAGCCACGGCATCCCGCCGTCCCACCCAGCGGTCGCCGTCGTGAGCTTGCCGACGAAGACGACCGTGGGCGGCGTGCCGACCAGGCCGAGCAGCGCCACCACGAGAGCGATGGCCAACCCCGGGCGCACCCGCACCAGCCCGGCATAGCCCGACACGTCTCGCACGCAAGGCAGTGCTGCGGTCACGGCGAACGCGGCCAGGTTGGTCACGGCATACCCTCCGAGGAAGAGCAGCATCGAGGGCAGGGCGAGCTCGCTGCGCCCAGCAACGGCGACAGGGACGAGCAGGTAGCCCACCTGGCTCACCGTCGACCAGCCGAGGAGCCGCCGGGGGTCGTCCTGCGCGAAGGCGGCGAGGTTGCCCAGAGTCATGCTGACGACAGCGAGCACCCCGACGAGCACCCCCCACGCGAGGGTGTCCGGCAGGGCGACGACGAGGCGATAGAGCGCGATCACCGCACCGATCTTGGGCACGGTCGTCACGAAGGCGGCTGCCAGCGCCGTCGACCCCTGGGCCGCATCGGGCACCCAGAAGTGCGCCGGCACGCTGCCGGCCTTGAACGCCAACCCCGCGAGCACCGCCACGACACCTGCCGCGACGACGGTCGCCGGAGCGCCGGCCAGGGCCGCACCGAGGTCGGGATACGCGGTGGTGCCGCCGACCCCGTAGAGCAGCGTCACCCCGAGCAGCATGAAGATCCCGAACAGGGCACCGATGAGGTAGGTCTTGAGCGCGGCCTCCGCCGCTCGCGCCGTGCGCCCCAGCCCGACCAGGGCATAGAGCGGGATGCTCGCGAGGAGGAAGCCCACGGCCAGGACGAGGAGGTCGCGGGCCCCGGCCAGCACCAGGGTCCCCGAGGTCGCGAAGAGCAGCAGGGAGTAGGTCTCGCTCTCGCGGTCGTCACCGGAGATCTCGTCCGTGGCAAGGACGAGGACGACCAGGGTCGCGAGGGAGGCGATGACCCGCGCCGTCGTCGTGGCCACGTCCACGGCAAAGGCTCCCTCGAATGCCGTGCCGCCGGCATCCGCTCCCACGAGCGCGGCCAGGACGGCGCCGAGCAGGGCTGCGGCGGCCACCACCCGCAGCACCCACTGGCGCCGCCTCGGCGTGAAGGAGCCACCGAGCAGGCACCCGAGGCCTCCGAGGAAGAGGAGGATCTCGGGGAGCATCGCCAAGGGGCGCATGTCCATCGAGGAACCCACTGCCACTATCCGCCCAGCCCCGAGATGACAGCCGTGGCGGCCGGCTCGATGAGGTCGAGCAACGGCCTCGGCACGAGCCCGATCACGACTGAGAGGATCAACAGCGGCCCGATCGCCCAGGCCTCGTGAGCCCTGATGTCGGTGAAGTCGACGGACCGCCCGCGGGTCTCACCGGTGAAGATCCGCTGGAAGGTCCACAGCAGCACCCCGGCGATGACGAGGATGCCGAGCAGGGCCACCGCGCTCACGGGCACCGCCGCAATGCTGCCGGTGAAGATCTGGAACTCGGCGATGAAGCCCGAGAGCCCGGGCAGCCCCAGCGACGCGAACACGGCGACCGCGAAGAGCACGGTGGTGCGCGGCGCCCGTCCAGCGAGTCCGCCGAAGTCGGCGATCTCGTAGGAGTCGGAGCGGTCGAGGAACAACCCGGCCAGGAGGAACAGCGCGGCCGTGACGAGACCGTGGCTGACCATCTGCGTCACGGCACCGGTCACGGCGATGCCCCGGGCCTGCTCGGTGTCCGAGGCGAGGACCCCGGCGGCGCCGAGCGCGAGCACGACGTAACCCATGTGGTTGACGGAGGTGTAGGCGATCATCCGCTTGAGGTCGCGCTGGGCGAGGGAGACGAGTGCTCCCCAGAGCACCGACACGATGCCCACGACCAGGACGACCCAGGCCCAGGACCGCCACGCGTCGGGGAGCAGAGACATCCCCAGACGTACGAAACCGTAGGCGCCGAGCTTCAGCAGCACCCCGGCGAGGACGGCAGACCCCACCGCGGGGGCGTCGGTGTGGGCTGGGGGCAGCCAGGTGTGGAAGGGCACCGTCGGTGTCTTCACGGCGAGCCCGAGCAGGATCGCGCCGAGGACCACCACCCCCTGCGTCCCGTGCCCGGCGAAGGGGTCCTGCCGGGCGAGCTCGAGCATGTCGAAGGTGTGCGGGTCGGACGCGAGGTAGAGCCCGATGAAGCCGGCGAGGAGGGCGAGGGAGCCGAGGAAGGTGTAGAGGAAGAAGGTGAGGGCCGACCGGGCCCGGTCGCCGTGCCCCCAGCCCGCGATGATCACGTACATGCCGACGATGGAGAGGTCGAAGAAGACGAAGAAGAGGATGAGGTCGGCCGCAGCGAACAGGCCGATGCAGACCGTCTCCAGACCGAGGAAGAGTGTGGCTCGCGACCCCGGGCGGTCGGCGTCACGCATCGAGTAGACGGCGCAGGCCAGGAACACCACCGCGGTCATCGCCACCAGCGGGAGGGACAGCCCGTCGAGCCCGACGTGGTAGCTGCTGCTGACGCCCGGGATCCACGGCACCTGCTCGTCGAAGGCGAGCGCGCCGTCGGTGGGGGTCTCGTAGCGCCACCACAAGGCACCGACCAGGACGGCCTCCACGACCGACACCGCGACCCAGGCCCACCGCGCCACACCGCGGACCCCCGGGACGAGCAGCAGGGCCGCGCCGAGGAGGGGGAAGAAGATGGTCAGCGAGAGCACGATTCACCTCACGAGGACGAGGAGCGCGGTGCCGGTCGCGACGAGCACGACGGCCTGGACGTAGTACTGGTGGAGCTGGCCGGTCTGTGGCCGACGAGCGAGCACACCGGCGCTGCGGACCCACCGAGCGAGAGTGAGCACCCCCCCGTGGATCCACTGGCGGTCGATCCGCTGGGCGGCGCGTGCCAGCGCCGTGGTGCCCTCCACAGCTCCGCCTGACACCACTGCGGTGATCCGGTGGTCGGCGCGGTCCAGGAGCCGGGCCGTGGCCATCGTCGGGCGCACGACCACCACGTGGGCTGCATGCTCCAGCCCAAGCCATGACGTGGCCCACTGTGGCTGGGGCAGGGGTCTGGCCCACACCGCCGCGATGACGAGCACCGAGATCAGCCCGGAGCCGATCGCCTCCCATGGCGGTGGGCGCACCACGCCTCCACCGACGACCCCGGCGAGCACGTCCACGACGGACGGCAGTGCCAGCGCCCCGAGAACAACGGCGCCGGAAGCCAGGACCACGACGGATGCCGTGAGGGCGCCGGGCACCGTGCCCCTCGGATGCTCCTCCTCACCCCGGTGAGCACTCGCGCGACCCCGTTCCTCCTCGCTCACCGGCGCCCAGAGCACCCGGAGCACGGTCCCGGCATAGGCCGCGGAGGCGGCAGCGCCGACCAGCCCCACGGCATACAGGGCCGTCGACTGCTCGCGCGCGGCGGCCAGGACCAGGTCCTTGCTGGCCCACAGTGACAACGGTGGCACCCCCGCCAGCGCGAGCACCGCGACGCTCGCCGCCACCCGCACGACGGGCCAGCCGGCCACCGTGCCGCGCAGCCCTTCGAGCTGCTTGGTGCCCAGCGCCGACAACCACGCCCCGGCGGCGAGGAACAGAGCGGCCTTGGTCGCGGCATGGGCCAGGAGGTGCGCAGTGCCTGCCGTCACGGCGCCGAGGCCGCCCGCCATGATGACGAAGCCGAGCTGGGCCGAGGTCGAGGCGGCGAGCAGCTGCTTGAGGTCCCGCTGACCGACGGCGACCACCCCGAGGGCCACGGTGGTCAGCGCCCCCGCCCACGCAGCCGTTGGTCCGGCCCACGACGTCGCCTGGAGCAGTGGCGAGAGGCGCAGCAGCAGGTAGCCACCCATCGCCACCATCGCGGCCGAGTGCAGCAGTGCGCTCACCGGGCTCGGGCCGTCCATCGCCCGGGAGAGCCAGAACGCCAACACGAGCTGGGCGGCCTTGCCCAGAGCCGCGAGGAGCACCCCGAGCGCGAGCACGTCCCGCCACCCCGGTGAAGCGCCCGCGAGGCTGTCGAGATCCAGCCCCGCTCCCCCCGCGATGGCAGCAGCGGCCGCGACATAGAGCCCGAGGTCGGCAGCACGGGTCGTGAGGAAGGCCGTGAGCCCGGAGGCCACCTTGTGTTCGTCTCGCCAGGTGAAGCCGATCAGGCCGTAGGAGGTCGCGCCCATCACCTCCCACGCAAGCAGCAGGGTCGGCACCGTCGTCGCGGTCACCGTGAGCAGGGCGGCCGCCACGAAGAGGAGCATGAGCCCGTGGAACCGGGCCCGGGACTCGCGCACGTCGGCCGACCCCGCGAGGAGCACGAGCGCGGCCACGACGGCCACCATCGGGGCGACGACCGCGGCGAGACCGTCGACGCCCAGCCCGACGTCGGCGCCCGCCATGAAGGGGACGGCCACGGTGGGCCTGGCCACCGCCGCGACCACGGCGAGCAGCGCGGTGACAGCCGCGACGCCTACCCCGGCCAGCGGTGCGACCCGCTCCGCACGCGAGCGCGGGCCGAGCAGCAGGGCGGCCCCCACGGCCGACGGCAGCCCGACGAGAGCCCACAGACACGCCTGCGCGATGGCGTCGGTCACGCCATCACCCCCCCGGTCATCGCGCCAAGTCCGTCGCGGAGTCGGTCATGTCGCTGCCCCGGTGTCGGTGGAGCAGCGTGGCGACCGCGAAACCGGTGGCCATCTCGACCGTCATCGCGGCGAGCACCACGAGCAGCACCACCTGACCGGTGGGGTTCGGGGCGAGGAACCACCACATGGCGCCGGCCGCGAGGATCACGGCGTTGACCATCACCTCCAGTCCCATCATCACCATGACGACGACCTGCTGGGAGATCGCGCCGTAGAGGCCGACGGCGAAGAGCGCTGCCGCCACGAGGAGCACCAGTTGGAGGGTCATCGCCCCACCCCGCCGCGCTGAGGGTCCCGTGGTGGACGCTGGTCGAGGTCGTCGCCGAACCGGTCGTACCTGGTGCGGTGGGCAGCCAGCACCACGCCACCGACGATGGTCGCCACCATCACGGGGCTGATGACGATCATGACGAGCATGTGCCGACCCATGAGGGCCTGGCCGAGGGCTGCCGTGACGTCGGGCGCGGGCACACCACGGCGCACGGGCCAGTCGACGAGCATCGCACCAGCCCCGAGCACGACGAACGACACGACGGCGACCCCGAGTGCGGCCCGCTTGTCGTGGACCATCGACATGGGCATCAGGGCAGGGTTCATCCCCATGAACATCACCATGTAGACCGCCATGATCGCCATCTCCATGAGCATCATCAACACGGTGACGACACCCAGGTAGTTCTGCTGCATGAGCACCAGGGAGAACCCGACGGCGATGAACGACAGGGCGAGGGCATACGTCGCCCGGGCCATCGAGTCGACGACGAAGACAGCCACGGCCGAGCCCACGGCCACGACCCCCAGCACCCAGAACACCACGTCCACGACCATCGGCTCAGGCCCTCCACGCCACGACGACGGCGACCACGAGGTCCTGCACCAGCAGGGCGGGCAGGAGCACGACCCATCCGACCTCCATGAGCAGGTCGGGGCGGGCCGCGGGCAGCCGGCGGCGGAACCAGACGAGCACGGCGAGCAGCCCGGCGGTCTTCACGAGCACCCACGTCCAATCCGGGAGCAGCGGCCCGGCGCCACCACCGAGGAACATCGGCACGGCGAACGCCGACCCAGCGACGAGCAGTGCATATCGGCCACCCTGCACGAGCAACCGGTCGACGCCGCTGAGCTCGGACTCAACTCCGCCTGCGATGTCGGCCCCGGCGGGCGGAGCGAACGGGCCCCACACCGAGAACGCGAGGACCCCCAGGCAGTAGACGGC
The DNA here is from genome assembly GCA_039927035.1 of Ornithinibacter sp. Lineage (GTDB taxonomy): Bacteria > Actinomycetota > Actinomycetes > Actinomycetales > Dermatophilaceae > Fodinibacter. The sequence goes on from JBDSVV010000091.1 coordinate 9,708, forward strand.
GAACGCGACCGGCATCCACACGACGAACCACAGCGAGTGCTGGGCCGCAGCGACCTCCCCCAGGTTCAGGCTCGACGCGGCGATCGCCGGCGCCACGAGCGCGAACATCAGCGGCAGCTCGTAGGCGAGCGCGAGGGCCAGGAACCGGTAGCCCCCCACGAGCGAGTGCGCCGAGTTGGCACCCCACCCGGTGAGCCACACCAACGCCCACACGGCGACGTCCATGGTGTTGAACCAGACGACACCGACGTCGAGGTCCGAGATCACCCACGGCCCGAGGGGCACGACGGCGAGCATGAGCAGCGCGACGACGACCAGCCCTCCCCCACCGATGCGCCAGAGCAGGGTGTCGGCAGAGAGCGGCGCCAGACGGCGTTGGCGCAGCAGCCGGGCCGCCTCGTCCAGCGGTCGGGTGAGTGCGCGGCCGCGCGGCGTGCCGTCGGCGCGCGCGCCGATCACAGCGTCGAGGACCACGGCGCTCGCCACGAAGGCCGCGAGCAACGGCAGCACCAGCACCACCGCGCCGCTCCCGACCACGCTCGGGACGTCACCCAGGTCGGACACGTCAGGCACGCGGGCTCACCCGCGCCGTCGTCACGCCGGAACCGAGGCTTGCCACGAGGAGCCTCGCGACGGCGAGGTCGTGTCCGATGACGAGCGGACCGAGCGCCGAGACGGGAACAGGAGCCGAGCCTGCGCCCTCCGCGAGGTCGAGCAGTGCCCGGAGGCGGTCGAGGCAGTCACCAGCGAGGGTGCGGGGCAGTCCCAGCTCGAGAACCTCCTCATCGGTGATGGTGGCGACACCACGCAGCGACCACCGAAGCAGCCGGGATGCCGTGATGCCTCGCCTGAGGTCGGTGAGCGCGCCCGCCGCCGGCCCGTCGCGTCGGTCGAGGAGGGCGTTGCGGGCGGCCCGGGCACTGCTCGCCCCGTCGGCCCAGCCGGCAAGGTCGAGGAGGGCGGCCACGTCGTCGCAGGCCCGCGCCGGCATCACCTCGTCGCCTCCCACGCCGTCGGCGACACCGGAGCCGACGACTGTGGCGGTCGCGTCGACGACCAGGTCGCCGTGCAGCATCAGGTCGAGCACCAGCCCCGCAGGCCAGTGTGGGAGCACTGGTCCGAGACGCACCGGGAGCGCGTCCATCTCCAGGCCGTCACGGTCCTCCTCCGAGCCCTCGGCGAGGGGGATGCCGTCGGGCGCCATCTGCATGTCACCGTGGTCCATGCCCTCGTGGTCCATGCCCTCGTGGTCCATGCCCCCGTGCACTTCCTCGGCCGACGGGTTCGGGTCGGCCCTGGTCGCGGCATCCTCGGCCTGCGCCCGTGAGTCCATCAGGTGCCTGGCCGCATCCTCGAGCGCACTCGGGACGTGGCTCTCGGAGCGGATGTCGACCCGCACCCTCGGGCCTGGCATCGCATTCCAGAGCCGGTCCACGACCTCGGCGAGCTCCCCTGTCGGTCGACCCACCACCGCCAGGACGTCAGCCGTGGCAGGCGACTGCGCGAGCCGCCAACCGCGTTGCCCGACAGCGCGCTCGGTCGCCACCCGCCAGACCCAGGTACCGGGGCACTCGACGAGGAGCACCCGGGTGGCTCGCACCGCCCGCGCCGCCAACCAGTCGCTCAGACCCACCGCAGCGCCCCCTCACGCCAGGCCCACGCGACCGCCACCATGAGGGCACCGAGGAAGAGGAACATCTCGGTCACGGCGCGGGCTCCGAGGTCGGCGACGACCACGGCCCACGGATACATGAAGAGCATCTCG
>JBDSVV010000092.1:0-3613 GCA_039927035.1 Ornithinibacter sp.
AGCCGTGCTCTCCCCGCGTCTGGGTGAACCGCGATAGCGCCGCAACAGGGCAGCACAGGCACCGTATAAATCCGTTGCTCACCCGCTGACTAAGCTTAGGCGAAACCGAGCCGTCCGCTCAGGATGAAAGCGACGCACCCACAACGGAGGAACCCTTGATCAACGTCATCGGCATGCCGTACGGGCGGCGCGGCCCCGATGACTTTTCGGTCACTACAGCGTCGCGCAACGAAGAGGCTATCGGGGACGCGGGGTCGGCGCAGTCGAGGGGTCGGATCCTCCAGGCGTGAGTGTCAACGGACAGCGGGACTTCCCTGTGGACGGACATCTGATCTCCTTGCTGGCGGACACGTGATCTCCCTGTCCGCGGACATCTGATGTCCCTGTTGGGTTAGCCCAGGGGCACCACTCCTCGTCCGGCGGTGGCTTCGGATAGTCGCAGTGAGGTGCCTTCGGTCAGGACCACGTGGGCGTGGTGGAGAAGCCTGTCGACGGTGGCGGTAGCCAGGGTCTTGGGCATGATCGTGTCGAACCCGGAGGGGTGGAGGTTGGAGGTGACTGCGATCGAGCGGCGTTCGTAGGCGGCGTCGACGACCCGGTAGAACGCCTCGCCGGCGGCTTGTCCTGCCGGGAGCATGCCAATGTCATCAATGACGATGAGCTCGGCCCTGGTGATCCGGGCGATGGTCTTGGCGACCGACCCATCGACGGCCGCTCTTCCGATCGCGGCGGTCAGCGATTCCAGGGTGAACCAGGAGACCCGCATCCCGGCGTCGATGACCTTGTGCGCGAGGGCTTCGACGAAATGGGTCTTGCCTGTTCCCGACGGGCCGGCCACCGCCAGGTTCTCCGCGCGGCCGACCCACTCCAGAGTCGCTAGCCCGGTCTGAGTTCCTGGTGGGATCGAGGAGTCGGGTTCGCGCCAGGAGTCGAACGTCTTCCCGGCGGGGAGCCCGGCTGCTTTGCGACGCATCCGTCGGGTGGCGTCGTCGCGGCCACGGATCTCCTCGGTGATGAGCACCCGGAGAACCTCGGCGGGGTCCCACCGTTGCGCTCTCGCGGTTGCCAGCACCTCTGGTGCTGCGTCGCGCAGGTAGGGCAACCGCATCCTCTTGAGCACCGCGAGCAGCTCTTCGGGCAGCGCGGGTGCGGTGCTTGTCGTGTTGGTGGTTCGGGGTCGCCGCGACGTTGGCGTGGACGTTGGCGTGGACGTTGGCGTGGTCATCAGCCCTCCTCCCCAACGAGGTCGGCGCGAGCACCGAAGGTGGCCCAGGCACTCGTCCCGGGTTGCACCGAATGGGCTTCATCGGCCACGACCAGGGCACCGATCGAGGCGCCGTCGGCGCGGTGGTGCACGATCGCCAGCAGGTCGCCCTCGGCGAACCTGCCGGCAGCTGCGGCAACCCCGAGGGCTGCGTCGACGGGTTCGGTCCCGACCAGAGCGGCCAGCTCGAGTGCGGCGGTCATCTTCGACCGGACCCGCTGCGCGCCGACGGCGGCGGCCTCGACCAGCCAGGAATGGGCCCCAGGGCCCAACTCGAGGAACGCCTTCTCCTCCTTCGTGCGGGCCTTGGGTTGCGGTGGTTTCGGAGACCCGTCAGGTTGCTGGGGATGGTCGGGGTAGTGGGACAGGTCGATCCGCGGGTTGCCGGGCGTGGAGAGGCGATGCCGCGCCACCTCGACTAGACCCTCGGTGAGGTTGGCGGTGATGACCAGCTCCTCGCCGTCGGCACGGACCCAGACCTCACGACCGACCAGCCCTGGTGGCGTGGAGTAGCGCACCGACCCGAACCGGATGGTCTGGTCGGTGTTCACACTCCTTGTCTCCCCGACCGCCGCGGTGAACGGTGGAACCGGGATCGGATGCATCCGGGACTGCTCCACCGCGAGTGCTTCAGCAGGGGCACGGTGGGTCTCTCGATGCACCCTGGCGTTGACCTTCTCGGTGAACGCCTCGCAGGCCTCGGCCAGTTCGGCAAAGGAGTTGTAGCCGGTGAGCAGGTTGGCCTTGGTGGGCACCAGGTCGGCCTTCGCGATCCGCACCGTGGCTTCCGAGCCGCCCTTGGACTCTGGATCGAAGGGGACACAGGTGTGCACTGTCAGGCCGTAGTGGCGGCCCGCGGCCACGATCATCGGATGCCGCACCGGGACCCCGGCGACATGCTCGACAGTCACGGTCTTCTCGTTGTCGGTCAACGCATAGGTCGGCGCCCCACCGACGCGCCGCAGGGTGGTGTCCAGGCACGACATCAACGTGCCGAGCTTGCGGTCCCAGGTCGGGATGACCACCCGGAACCTCGACCACGCTAACCAAGCGCAGAACAGCAACGTCGACCTGGGGCGCCCGTCAGGGCCGAACACGACCGGGCCGTTGCCCCAGTCGAACTGCAACCACAGACCCGGTTCGGTGATCCAAGGCCGGTACTGACGACGATGCCCATCGCGATAGGCCGCCCTGAGATGCGCGACCGCGCGGCGGGTGGTCCGCTCGTCCCCGACGAAGCCCATCGCCAGCAGCCGCTCGTGGACCACATCAGCGCGGACAACCCCTTCAGACTGATCGACCAACTCCTCCACCTTGGGCAGGAACGCGTCGATCAGCTTAGTCCGCTGCACCGATGCATCGACCGGCTCGCCGGCATCTCGCTTCGCGACATAACGCCGCACCGTCTTGGCGTCCACCCCCGCCAACACCGCCGCCGAGTGCGCACACCCAGTGGCGTCGAATGCTTCCAGAATCTCCATGATCTCCCTACCAGACTTCTTCACAGTCCCTCCGGTCAGGTCAGCTCGAGCGTGGTCAGAGACCTCGAGCGTTGCCCCGGAGGGACACCTCATTACGGACCGACACGACCGACCCCCACCTCGGGAAAGGGAGATCAGCTGTCCGCAGAGAGGGAGATGAACTGTCCGCCTACAGGGATCTTGGACTGTCCGCTGTCACACGGAGAGCTGCACGCGGATCCGACCGCGATCGCCTTTCTCAGCCGGTTTGCCACGGTGATGAGCTAGGTCCGCCATAGGCCTCACCGACTGGCTCGCCACGGCGTCCCAGCCGCCCACTCATCAAGCATGAGAAGATGCCCGGGCGCGTCTATCTGGGATGGGCGCATCGCCGGGCAGCGGTTCCGGTCAGGGAAGGGGCAACGGCGCCGCCGGCCGCACCTCGTCGAGGACAAGCAAGCGCCGGCCATCGCCGGAAGATCGGCTTGCGGGACGGTTCGTCGTCAAGTCCGCTCTGGGGGACCTCGGACTCACTCAGTCGTGCTGCCAGACCTTCATCGACGACGCGAGCGGACGGCGCAGGCAGAACTTGCTGAGCGAGGGCGGACGACTTCCCCACCTGCTCAAGATTCGGCCGATCCGGGTAGTCTGAAGATCGTTCGGCGGACTCCCGTCGTACTCAACTCAAGATCTCGCTGGTGCTACCTCGTGTAGCACACCCCACCTGGGAACGGTGTCGAACGGGAAGCAACGGGACCCGGGATTCACGCTCAGAGCGGCCAAAATCGCCGGTTCGAGCGTCAGATCCTTCTGGTTCAACTCCCCCCTCGCGCACCACAGTGAAATGGCCTCTGGCCTGGGGATACGTCACTCAGGCCGGGGGCCGTTC
>JBDSVV010000093.1:0-15071 GCA_039927035.1 Ornithinibacter sp.
AGTAGCCGCTGTCCTGGCCGCCGCGGATGTTGACGAGGGTGGCCTCCGGCGCGATGCCGCTGATCCCGACGCCGTTGAGCGCTGCGCCGATGGTGCCGGCGACGTGGGTGCCGTGGCCGTCGTTGTCGACATCGGCCGGGTCGACGCAGCCCGCGTACTCGCATGGGCCGTCGATGGCCGGGATGTCCTTGGTGAAGTTGCGCGAAAGCGCGGCGTCGAAGTTCGGCGCGATGTCGAGGTGCGTGCCGTCGACCCCGGTATCGAGGATGCCGACCCGCACCTTGCCTCCGCTCGTGATGGCGCGGGCCTCGAAGGCGTGGACCATCTCGTGGCCCCAGAGAAGACCGTCGAGTGGGTCAGCGCCCGCCGGCGGCGGAGGCACGTCCTTGCCCGAACCGTTGGCGCGGCTGGTCTCGAAGACGTGCTCCTGTTCGACCGGGTCCGGGGCGGCTTTGACCTGCACCGGCGCCCGCCCGATGAAGCGGTCGGCCGCAGCGCCCTTCACGCCGTCGAGCATGCGGGCCCGCGCGGCGAAGCCGGAGTCGGTGGACGTCACGGTGACCAGACCTATGGCGGCGTTGGTGTGGGTCACCGTCGCACCGGCGGCGGCCAGGGTCCGAGCCAGGTCCTCGGCGGATACCGTCCGCTCGGCGAGCACTTGGAAGGTCCCGCTCGTCGCGCTCGTCTTCGCGGGGGTCTGAGCAGTGGCAGTGGTAGTCGTGGCGCCAAGAGCAGTCGTGGCGAGGGCCACCGCTCCGATACCGGCAACCATGCGAGATCGTCGCATTCAGTCTTCTCCTTCATGGGGAGGCCGCGTCGTTGCGGCCTCGGCCACCGTAGGCCAGCGTCGCCACGAACGGGGACTTCGGAACCGTATGCTCTGGGCCATGCGCCGTCGCACCCCCGGTCCGGTCCCCGACGTCTTCGAGACGTTCTCTGACCTGGTCGACTCCCAGGACGAGGCGCCGATCTCCGTCCCGGCCGCCGGGGCCATGGCCCGCTCGGCAGGCGTGACGATCGGTCTGATGGTCGCGACCTGCTTGGCTTTCGTGGGGGGAGCGTGGGCGGCCAACGCAGTGCGCCCCGAGCTCTCCTTCTCCAACCTGGCCTGGGAGGGAGTCGTCATCCTCGGCTGGGCAGTGCTGTGGGGTGCGCTCGCCGCGGCCTCGACCCTGGCGGTGGGTTTCCTCTTCGTCGGAATGCCGTGGGTGCGCCGTCAGCGTGGGTCGCGAGCCACCTCGACCTCGTCCCCGTAGGACCAGCCCTGCGCCAGGGGGAGCGAGTCACCGCTCCAGAACCTGCCCGGGTCGTACCAGTTGGTGGGGGCGTCCGCTCGCAGGATGCCCATCTCCTCGAGGGTCGCAGCCACCACCTCCGCGCAGTACGCGTCCTCCGGCCGGAGGCCCTTCTGCTCCGCCCCGCGGCGGCTGAGATGGCCATCGCGGCCGCGGAGCCAGCGCCAGGCGAGCCCGAGGTGGGACGGGAAGGGAACTCCGTTGAGCCGGGCGACAGTGCGCAGCAGGGAGTCTTCCTGCTGGGCGCTCACCTCTGGGTGAAGTTGACGGAGCCAAGCCCGTTGCCCGTAGCGGACCTGCCACGTCGTCACCGCCTCCGACAGGTCGTGCAGCTGCACACCCCGGTGGTGCTGCCCGGTCCACTGGTCCTCCAGCGACCTGCCCATCTCTGCGTGCCACATCAGAGGGGGCAGGTCCTCCAGCACCACCGCCATGCCGACGTGGTTGATGGGTGCGTTGCTCGCAGCCTGGATGACCCGATCGGCGACGGTGCCACCGCGGAAGATCCACAGGTCTCCGGTGCGGGTGGAGTCGACGGCCTCGTCGAAGGAGACTGGGGCGATGCGGCGGCGGGCCATGGCCACAGTCTGCCCCGGTTCGGCGTCTAGGGTGAACGGGTGAAACCCTCCGCGAACCGTCTCCTCAAGGCGCTCGGCGTCGCCAGCGTCGTCGGTGTGGTGGCGACCGGCGTCCTCGTGGCGCGCAACGAGCGCGAGCGTCGCACCTACACGCCCGACGAGGTGCGCGAGCGCCTGCACGAGCGGCTCGGGAAGGATTCGGGGGGCTGATGGGCGCCGGCCGGGGCAGCCGGCTCCGCACCCCGTGGACACCCGCGTCAAGGTTGACGCCGGATCGCACCACGAACTCGAGGAACGTTATGAGGCCACAGCACTCCTCGTCGGCGGAGTCGCCGCAGCCCTGACCATCGACACGGCGGGCATGGCTCAGGCCGCACACGACACGAACCCTTCGAAGAAGGTCGCGAGCTACTCCTACTCCCTCGATACCGTGCAGGCCTCCACGGTGGCCAACAGCAGGGCAAGTGGCACCACGCGCATCAAGACCCTTCCCAACGGCAAGGTGCAGGTCAGCGTCGAGGCCGACGGCCTGATGCCGACAGCGTCGCACGCGATGCACCTGCGGCATCGACATCAACGGCAACGGTGTCTACGACTTCGGCGCCCGCCCCTCGTCACTGACCAAGGCAGCCCCGCTCGAGGCCACCATCCCGGTGCTGTGCGGAGGCATCGCCAACTGACACCACTAGTCACCAGCGCAGTCCCGCTGACGACCACGAGCCCTCCCGCCACCTTCGGCGGGAGGGCTCGCGTCGTCACAGAGCAGCGGCTGCGGCGCGCCCGGCCGTCCTACCGGAGAAGAGGCAGCCGCCGACGAAGGTGCCTTCGAGCGCCCGGTAGCCGTGCACACCCCCACCACCGAAGCCGGCCACCTCACCTGCGGCGTACAGCCCCGACACCGGCTCGCGATCCGCACCCAGCACCCGCCCGGACAGGTCGGTGTGCAGGCCCCCGAGGGTCTTGCGCGAGAGCACCCGCAGGCGAACGGCGACGAGCGGCCCGTGCTTGGGGTCCAGGATGCGGTGCGGCGGGAAGGCCCGCTTCGTGAGGCGGTCCCCGCGATAGCGTCGCGCCATCCGGATCGCGGCGACTTGCGAGTCCTTGGTGAAGCCGTTGTCGACCTGACGGTCCCGCTCGACCATCTGGCGCTCGATGTGGGTCGGGTCCAGCGGTGCCTCGGGGGTGAGGGCGTTCATCTTCGCGACGAGCTCCCCGATGGTGTCGGCGGTGAGCCAGTCCTCCCCGTGGTCGAGGAACGCCTGCACCGGCGGCAGCACCTTCGTGACGGGTCGACGTAGCACGTCGCGGTAGTGCCGCCCGGTGAGGTCTGGGTTCTGCTCGGAGCCGGAGAGGGCGAACTCCTTCCCCACGATCGAGCGGTTCAGGATGAACCACGAGTGGTCGAAACCACTGTGCCGCAAGTGGTCCAGCGTGCCGAGGGTGTCGAAACCCGGAAGGTAGGGGGCCGGCAACCTGTCACCCCGACCGTCGAACCACATCGAGCTCGGCCCGGGCAGGATCCGGATGCCGTGACCGGGCCAGATCGGGTCCCAGTTCGACACGCCCTCGACGTAGTGCCACATCCGGTCTCGGTTGACGATGGTGCCGCCGGCGGCCTCTGTGATGGCGAGCATCCGGCCGTCGACGTATGCCGGGACACCGGTGAGCATGGATGCCGGCGGCGTGCCGAGCCGGTCGGGCCAGTTCCCACGGACGAGGTCGTGGTCGGCGCCGATGCCACCCGAGGTCACGAGCACGGCCTGCGCGCCGTATTCGAAGTCGCCGCTGACCTCGCGCGTCGACCTGGCACCCCGGGGCGAGTCATCCTCGGCGAGAACCGAGCCGGTCACTCCGGTCACCGCGCCCCCCGCGACGACGAGGTGGTCGACCCGGTGCCGCGGTCGATACATGACGCGCCCTCCCGCGATGTGCTCGCGGACCCGGTGCTCGAAGGGGGCCACCAGCCCGGTGCCGGTGCCCCACGGGATGTGGAAGCGCGGCACCGAGTTGCCGTGCCCGCCGCTCGTGCCGTCGCCGCGCTCGGCCCACCCCACGAGAGGGAAGAACGAGACGCCCCGCTCGCGCAGCCAGGCTCGCTTCTCACCCGCCGCCCACTCGACGTAGGCCCGGCCCCACCGCCGCCCCCAGTGGTCGGGCCCGGGGGAACCGTCGGGCTCGGTCAACCGGTCCCAGCCGGCCGTGCCCTCCCAGTCCTGCCACGCGAGGTCGAAGGAGTCGGAGATGCCCATCCGACGCTGCTCAGGGCTGTCGACGAGGAACAACCCCCCGAAGCTCCACCATGCCTGACCACCGAGGTTGGCCTCGCTCTCCTGGTCCAGCAGGACGACCGAGCGGCCGGCATCCGCAAGCTCACACGTGGCGACCAACCCAGCCAGCCCCGCTCCCACCACGATGATGTCGGCATCCATGGCCTGACCCTAGGCCTTGATCCCGACAGGTGCACCGGGCCCCGTCCGGACCCGGGCCATAGCGTCGGACACGTCGACCTCGAGAGCGGCAAGGTCTGTCACCACCAGGTCACTCACAGGTGAGAGCGCCTCGCGCGGCGTGGTGCTCAGCACGGCGACGAGCCCGCGGCAGCCGGCCTCGCGGGCCGCGGACAGCCCGGCGACCGAGTCCTCGACGACGAGGCAGTCACGCGGGTCGACCCCGAGGAGCCTGGCACCCTCCAGCCACGGGTCCGGCCACGGCTTCCCGCGATCGACGTCCGAGGCGGTGACGACCACCGGCGGGTGCGGCAGCCCGGTCGCCGCGATGCGCGCCTCCGCGAGGTCGCGCGTGCACGACGTCACGATCGCCGTGGGCACACCGCCGGCCGCCAGGGCGATGAGCAGCTCGGCAGCCCCGGGCAGGAGAGCGATGCCCTCGGTGTCCGCGACCTCGATCTCACGGATCCTCGCGAACGCCTTCTCGCGGCGCTCCGCCGGGAGCAGCTGCTCGATCACGTTGGCGGCCGTGACCCCGTGCAGCCCCGCGAGCAGGTGCGGTTCGACGTCGAACTCGGCGCACCACCGCAGCCAGGACCGCTCGACGGCGGGGATCGAGTCGATGAGGGTGCCGTCCATGTCCAGCAGGACCGCGGAGAAGGGGAGGTCGAAGGCAGCGGAGGTGGGCGGCATACCGCCGACCCTAGGTGCGGGTGGGGCGAACCGTGAACGGCTCCTCGATCAGCCGGGGGGTGGGCAGGGGGCCCTGCGGAACCGGGATCTTCGTCGGCCGACCGGTGGAGGTGGGCACCAGGCCCGGTGAGATGTCGTAGTCCCGCACGATCTCCTCGGTGACGATGGGGTGGATCGTCAGGATGCCGTCCGCGTCCAGCCGGATGCGAAGGAACCCCTTTCCCTCCTCGACGGCCTGGCCCATCATCGCCCAGGACTCCATGCCCTGGCTCCTGAAGGCGACGATCCACAGACCGAGCGCCGTGGCACCGAGGACCCCGCCGATCAGGGCGACCCCGATGATCACGGCGAAGAACGTCGTCCATGGGGACAGCGGAAGGACCGGGAGCTGGGCCAGCCCGACGAAGCAGGCGCAGGCGACGAGGAGCTGGCTCGCGATCAGGACCATCGCGGCGGGCGAGAGCAGGGGTGGTCGACGGCGCAGCTTCGGGCTCAGGGCGATGAGGAACAGCAGGGCGACGACGCCGAGGAGCCCGGCCGCGAAGCTGAGGAGCCGTGTCGAGTCGGAGGAGAGATAGGCGTCCACGATGCGACCGTTGTCGCTCGCGCTGACGCCCTGCCAGAAGGCCAGCAGGAGGAGCACGAAGATGATGACGTGGGCGATGGCGAAGAAGCTGAAGACCCCGGGGTTGCGCCGAAGGATCCACTCCTTGCGCCACGGCAGCCCGAGCCGCGCCACCTGCGAGCGCGAGTCCTCCAGCGAGGGGAACATGACCGGCTGTTGGGAGAAGGTGGCCTCGTTGTCCCCTTCTCGCCAGTTGCGTGAGTCCTCCGGCAGCAGCCGGAGCTCGGTGGCGAGACCGTGGGTCACGTCGAGGTAGGCCCCGCCGATGCCACAGGTGACCATCTGGCGTGGGATGCCGGGCGCGTCCCGGGCCTCGTCCACGTTCTCGGCGTAGCGGAGGTAGTGGTGCTTGTCGCCGCTGAGCCAGAGCCTGGCCTGCGCCCCGGTCGGTTCGCGCTCACTGGTGCCCGCAGCTCTCCTGGTGAGCACGAAGTTGCGCTCGAACCACTCCAACCCGTTGAACGCATCGGGGTGGCCGGAGGACGCCTTGAGCCAGGCCGGGGTCGCAGCACAGACGATGACGCTGTCCCCCTCAGCGAGGTTGGCGCTGAGGGTCTCCTCGAAGTAGGTGACCTGCGGGTCGTCGAAGTAGGAGTCGAGCTGGCTGTCCAGGCCGACGAGCCACCAACCGTGCGGCAGGCGCACCGTGAAGTAGCTGCGCCGCTGCTCGGTGCGCCACCCGCCGATGGAGCGCCCCTGGGTGAACAGCCGGAGGAAAGCGGTGAGCCCGTCATACCAGTCGTGGTTGCCGGGCAGCACGACGAGCAGTGCCTGGGGGTCGGAGTGTGGGAGCGCCGCCCGGTAGGGGCCGACCATCCGGTCCTCGTAGGCACGCGAGGATGCCGTGGGGTAGACCTCGTCGCCGCCCAGCACCAGCATCGAGCCCCGGGGCAGCGGCTCAGCCAGGCCGTCGACCGACAGCGCCTCCTGCGCCATCAGGGACGCGACGGTGAAGGTGGCGTCGAAGCCGTCCCCGATGTCCGCGGTGTAGTCGAACCAGAACTCCCCGTCGGGTCCGAGCGCCCCGGTCGACACGTCGATGAGGTTGCCGTCGAAGACCTTCTGCAGCTCACGCTTGTCCGCGTAGTTGCCGAAGATCTCCGAGAGGATCGAGCTGACATAGGTGCGCAGCTCACTGGGCGCCAGCCAGCGCACGGCATCCTGTGCGACGAAGTTCAGCTCGCCGAAGTGCTCTGCCAGCTCCTTCCTCTTCACGCGGTCCCCACCTCTCCTCGAGGCACCATGGCGCCGTAGACGTCCCAGAGCTGACCCAGGAAGAGCGTGCCGAAACCCTCGAGCGCCCCAACGGGGTCCCCGCCCCAGGTGCGGAACGTCGTCAACTGCGTGAGGAAGTCCGGGACATGGATCGTGATCACGCCAGAGGCCACCACCGGCCCCGCGTCCACCCCGGGTGGAAGGTGCCCTTGGCGCACCGTGACGAACAGCGTGGAGGTGTCGCGCCACAGGTCGAAGCCGGCCTCGTCGCGCACCTCCTTGAAGCCGCTGAAGGTCATCTCGTTCCCGCCGGGCCCGGTCAACCACAGGCGGTAGAGCATCCGGCGCTGCGTGGGGTCGTCGACCTCGACGAACAGGTTGAACCAGCCGCGCTCGACGTCCAGCACCCCGCCCAGCAGGTCACACTCCACCCGCCCGGTCGCGGACCCTTGGTGGTCGACGTCGGTGACGAAGTGGTCGACGTCGTCCACGGAGATCGTCAGCTCGAACATCATCGAGTCCTTGGCCCGACGCCCCTGGTCGAACGCGGCGCGTGCGTCGTCGAGGTGGAGCGCCGCGAACCCGCGCATCTTCTCGGTGAAGCGCAGGCCACTGGCACCGGTCCGGACCGGGGTCGGCTCGTCAGGAACTGCGGTGGCGCCCAGCAGACCCCCCTGCGACGCGCCGTCCGGGGCCGGGAGCGCGGACCTCGGGGCCCACTCACGGGCTTCCAGCATGTGGGTGCAGGCGCGGTCCGCGACTGCGGCGATGGTCAGTGACGGGTTGGGCCCGACCGGGCCGGGGAGCAGCGCACCGTCGAGCACGTGCAGACCCGGGTGCCCGAAGACCTCGCCCCACGCATCACACACCCCCTCCGCGGAGCTGCGAGCCATGACGGCTCCGCCGATGGGGTGCACCGTCACGACCCTGCGGGCCCACCACATCGGGTTGTCGTAGAACGTGCCTCCGAGCTGCGCGGCGATGGCGCGCATCGACTCGTGGACCCCGCGGAAGTACTCAGCCGACGTCTCCGTCGTCCAGTCCACGGCCAACCGGCCTCGCACGTCCAGGCGCAGGACACCGTCGGGCACGTCGCGACCCATGCCGAGGAGAGGCAACGAACCGCGGGTGAGCGCGCCATCGCCCAACAAGGTCGCGAGGTCGGCCCCCAGGGTCGAGTTGCCCTCTTCGAAGGCGTCGTCGATGGCTCTGCTGACCGCGAACTGGGCTGCCCGCGCGAGGGTTCCGATGCCCTTTGACGTCTCAGCGAGCCATGAGCCGAATGCCGGGTAGCCGGCATCCTGCACGTAGTGTCCGCGCCCGGTGGCGCCGTCCTCATCGACCGCGTCACCGACCCGGATGGTGCTGGTGATGACGGGCCCCTGGTTGGCGTCGAGGTCGCGGCCCGCGCCGTCCTTCGCGGCGCCGAGCACGAAGCCGAGCAGGTCACCGTTGCCGGAGAACCGTCGCCCCACTGCGGCGCTCAGCCCGGGCAGCGCGGACCTGTTGCGCAGGAGGAGGAGCGAGGTGCCGAACGTGCCTGCGGCGAGGATGAGCCGGTCACAGCGCACCGCATGCGTCGGGAGGTTCGTGGCCGGCTCACCGTCCGCGCCCGTGTGGATGACGTAGACGACCTCGTAGCCACCTCCGGCGAGGGGTCGAAAACCCTTGACCTCGTGCCTGGTTCGGATGTCGGCCCCGTGGTGCTTCGCCGCCGACAGGTAGTTGTGGTCGAGAGTGTTCTTGGCGCCGTCGTTGCAGCCGAGGTCGCACTCCCCGCACAGCCTGCAGGTGGCCCGGGGGAGACCGTGGAGGTTGCCATAGGACGGGGTCTCGATCTCCCCCAGCCGGACCGGGGGCTCCCCCCTTCTGCGGGAGAAGCTGATCGCGAGGGGTGGAAGACTCAGCGACAGCCCAGCGCCCTCCGCCGCCTCGCGCATCGCGGCCGTCTTGGGGGTGGCGGGGTAGGGGTAGGACGTGGCGCCGATCATCGCCTCGACGGCGTCGTAGTGAGGTTCGAGATCATCCCTGCTGACCGGCCAGTGCTCGTAACCCCCTCCGGGAACTGGCTGTTCGTGCACGAACCACTTCTCGTCCTTGCGCAGCAGCACGTTGGCATAGATGAGCGACCCGCCCCCGAGCCCACTGGAGACCACTCCGTCGAGACCCTCGAAACCCCAGATGTCGAAGAGGCCATGCCGCCCGGCGCCCGGATCCCAGAAGTTCTTCGCCGTGCCGGACGGGCTGCGGGGGAACGACCCCGGCGGGTAGCTCCGTCCCCGCTCGAGGACCACCACGGAGCGGCCTCCCTCAGCGAGGCGGTACGCGGAGACCGACCCGCCGAAGCCAGATCCGACCACGACCGCGTCGACGTGCTCGGTGGCAATGGTGGTGGCCATGGCTGCAACTCCGTCCTCTGGGAACGCACGCAGGTCGGGTGCCCAGAGGGATGGGCTCCCTCTTTGACCCGCCTGATCCAGTGTGCTCTCCCGACGGGACCAGCACCACCGGTTCCGCGATGCTCATCCCCCAAAGGTGTTCCCCGGCCGCCCAAACGTCGATACCCTGCAAGCGAAGGGGTCGCCCGAGCTGCTCGGGCGATGGATGGTTCGCAGCCACGGCTGCACCACGGCCGAGGGACGGCGGTGACCATGGGCGGTGCCGACGAACGGCGTGACCAGCGACCCCGGGGACGAGCCCCGGGCGTGCAGTTCACCGAGACGATGCGTGGTTTCGTCTCCACGACCGTCACAGACGACTTCACTGCGGCGAGCGAGCGTGCGCGCCACGACGGCTCCCCCCTGGAGTTCACCGTCACCGTCACGGCGGATGACCTCGACCTGCTCGTCGACGACCCCGACCACGAGGCGCACCTCGAAGGGTCCGTCGTGGCGCCAGCCCTCTCGGGGCATCCGCTCACCGTCGAGAACGGACGGTTCAACCTCCTCACCCGGGACGGGGACCTCTCGCGCGCCCGCCAGATGCTCTACGCCATGCCTCTGGTGGCCACTGACGGCACGCGCTTCCACCTCGAGGGCTTCAAGGAGATCCACGACGACGACGGCCTCGACCTGTGGTCGGACACGACGACTCTCTTCGTCACCGTGCACGCCGGCGACCAGCACGGGCCGGTGGCGGCACGCGGCGTGCTGAAGATCCATCCGCGGGACTTCGCCAGGCAGGTGCGCACGATGCACGCGATCGGCACCACGGGGCCGCTGGAGGAGTTGGGCACCCTGGGGCGCTTCGGCCGGTTGTTCGCCGGATCGCTCAACGAGGTCTTCGGTGGTGTGCTGTCGACACCGAGCGCGTTCGAGCCGGGGGCGGCCCCCCGGCGTCGACGCGAGCTGCGCTGCGGTGCACCGGAGGTCCACGACTTCCTCACCGCCGACGGCGTGCTGCTCAGACTCACCCGATACCGGGGCGGCGCCAAGGGCCCGGTCATCCTCAGCCCGGGTTTCGGCACCTCCGCCCTTGCCTACACGATCGACACCACCGCCACCAACTATCCGGAGTTCCTGTACGAGCGCGGCTACGACGTGTGGATCCTCGACTACCGCGCGAGCCCCGCCCTGCCGACCTCCTCGACCCAGTTCACCCTCGACGACATCGCCCGTTTCGACTACCCCGCTGCCGTGCAGACCGTTCTCGACGTCACGGGCGCCGACACCGTGCAGATCATGGCCCACTGCATCGGGTCGCTCACGATGCTCATGTCGATCGCGAACGGGCTCCAGGGCGTCCGCTCCGCGATCGCCTCCCAGGTCACGCTGCACCCCAGGGCCGGGGTCGTGAACCAGATGCGGGCCGGCATCTTCGCCGCGGACGCCCTCGGCGGCCTGGGCCTGGAGACCCTCACGACCGAGGTCGCCGAGGACCCGTCGTGGGCCGAGCGCCTCTATGACACCGCCCTGCACCTCTACCCGGCCGGCGAGGAGCAGTGCGGCAGCCCGTTCTGCCGCCGGGTCATGTTCATGTACGGCGAGGTCTACGACCACGAGCAGCTCAACGACGCCACCCATGAGCACCTCCACGAGGCCTTCGGGGTCGCCAACATGGAGACCTTCAAGCAGATCACCAGGGCCCTGCGCGCGGGTCACATCGTCACTGCCGAGGGAGTCGATGCCTACCTTCCCGAAGTAGAGCGGTTCCGGATGCCGATCTCGTTCATCCACGGTGCCGACAACCGGCTCTTCACCCCCGAGGGGAGCCAACTGACCTACGACTACCTCTGCGAGCACAACGGTCCCGAGAACTACTCGAGGCACGTCATCGACGGCTACGCCCACATGGACTGCTTCATCGGCAAGGACGCCGCACGCGACGTCTACCCGGTGATCACCGCAGAGCTCGACCTCCACAACTGACCGACCCCTTGGGAGCGCCATGACCGACACCGCAGACCGGGACGATGGCAGCGCGTCCGACACCGCGCGGCACGGCCCCCTGGAGGATCTCTTCAGCTATCCGCTCATGTCGGCCCTCACCGAGCGGCGGACCCGGCGTATCCCCCGGGGTCAGTCCGTGCAGGCCGGACCGCTCACACACGAGAGCCACAACGACCCCGCACCCCTGACGCCGCTGGAGGAGGCGCTCCTCATCACCTGCATCACAGGGATCACCGGGGTCACCACGCACGACGGTCCGCTGGTCAAGCCCAACGGCAAGAATGAGCTGGGCACTCCGTTCCTCAACATCATGGCGCGCACGGGAAGCAGCGCAGACAACGCGCAGGCCACTCACTTCTTCATGATCAACGACGACGGGATCTTCCTGCTGCGCCACCCCACCGGGGTCGACGCCCTCGAGATGTACGAGTCGATGCCTCGGTCGTGGGCGACGTGGAAGGAGGAGGACTGGCTCGCGGTGGCCGAGAAGTGCAAGGTCCGGGTGTCCTCCCGACGCATCGAGTTCCCTCGCGAGTGGCCCTACTACCTCGGGTGGAACGCCCAGGCCTCCAACGTGGCAGGCACGACGCTGTTCTTCCCGGTCGTGGACTGCACCTGGCAGTACATCAACGCCCTGCTCATCCTCGCCACCGAGCCCGACGGCAAGCGCTCGATGCTCATCGACGACTGGCGCACGTTCCACCCCAAAGGAGCGGTGGAGTGGCTTGCGAAGCTCGGCGGCACGCTGCACCTCACCGAGAAGATCCCCTACCAGCCGATCGGCGGCCTGAAGTACGTCCGGAACGGGTTCGTGAGCAAGGACAACGCCGCCCCCCTCGGTTTCGCGAACACCCTGCGCACCGACTACGAGTCGTTCTTCTACTTCCAGAACCTCATGCTTCTCGGTCAGGCGATGGGCCTCGGAGGCTGGATCCACGGGTCGGTGTTCACGCCCTACATCTGGCAGACCGATCCGGCGAAGGGGTGGTTCGGGCTGGGCTTCCGACTCCAGGAACCCAAGACGCTCTCACCATGGCCACCGGTCCCAGCATCGCAGCCGAACCCCGTCGGCATCGACGGCATCCTCGAGGGACTGTGCCCGCCCTACGTCTCCTCCATGGACGAGGCCGTCGACCGCGTCGTGGAGGCTAAATACGGCGCCAGTGGAACGGCATACGGAAACGAGGCGGTGTTCGGAGCCTCCTACCGAAACACTGATGACGCACGGGCCTACGCGCAGAAGGGAACCCACTTCTCGGCCGATCAAGTGCGCTACATCAAGGATGCGTGCACCTACGTCCACGAGACCTACGGCCGGTTCCCGGCGCACGTCGACGCCTTCTACAGCCCGGGGATGTGGCTGCAGTTCTCCCACCTCGAGATGGAGTACTACGACCGGTTCTTCCACCCCGAGCAGTTCACCCGTCAGTCGGCTCACGACGGGCTCTGGCACGGCTGAACCGGATGCCGGACGCGGCTGCACCGGATGCCGGATCAGCGAGATGCGGCTTCGGTCGTGTCGAGCAGGTCGAGACAGAACGCAGCGAGGGCGGCGCGTTCGGCCGCCACGTGGTGAAGGGGCGGCGTCGCTTCGGTGCCGAGGTGCTCGAAGGGCAGCGCGGAGAGGCCGGTGAACAGCACCAGGTGAAGGGCGTGTGCCCGTCGGACGAGGTCCAGTGGGATGTCGCAGCCCTCAGCGCGGAGCCCTTCGACGTAGGAGGGGAGGACCGAGGCCTCGACGGTGGGCAGCGTGGATGCTGGCTGCCGACCGATCTGGACATCGCCGACGAGCAGCTGCCCGAGGTCGAAGGCGATCGGGCCCACGCCGAAGAAGCCGTAGTCGATCAGCACGAAACCGTCGGGGTCGGCGCTGACGAGAAGGTTGTTCGGACACGCGTCGCCATGGATGGTGCCCAGCGGCAGGTGGGCCAGTTCCTCCACGAGGTCTGCGGCCCTGTCTGCCACGGTCTGTAGGCGGATTCGCAGTGAGTCGTCGAAGGCCATGGCCATCAACGGGTGGGCCCAGACGGCAGGATCCCGCAGCATCGGGACGACCTGGTGGGTGAGCCGCCCACTCAGGTAGTCCCGGACGGTCCATTCGAACTCGCCGACGTCGGCACGCTCGCGCACCCCGGGGCTGGCCGCCAACCGGCCCAGGAGATGCGCGGCGCGCGCGAACCGGGCCGCGTCCCATCGCGCCGGCACGGGCGTGATCTCCTCCATCCAGACGCTGGCCGACTTCTCGTCGAGGTCGAAGACCCCCACGGCCCGGGGCATCCGCAGCCCCTGCGGCAGTCGGCCAGCCAGGTCCGAGCGGTAGACCAGCGGCTCGGTCCGCCAGGGCACTCCCGCTTCGGCCATCGCCGCAACCTCGACAGGGACGTCGCTGAACAGCGGTGACCGGCCCCACGACTGCACGTGCTTGACGAAGAAGCAGAAGGGCTGGGTCCGCCCGCGGACCACCGCTTCACCGCGCACCCAGTAGCGGCCTGCCGTCGTGATGGCCGTGAGGTCATATGCCACCTGTTCGGCCCGGGAGCTCAGCACAGTGACCTCGGCAGCGGGCTCGCGCACCAGAGTCGCGACGAGATCGGTCAGCGCTTCGTCAGTGACGTCAGCGGGTCCCAGTGCTTCGCGTCGATGCATGGTGAGCTTCCACAACCAGGAGAACCATTCCCCTCCTCCTTGAAGGTAAAGTAACTTTATGACCTACGTCAAGGCCGAGTTTCCTGCCGCGCAGACCCACGCCCCGATGCTCATGGGACTGCTCATGCGCGAGGTGCAGAGCATCTTCGCGGCCGAGGACTGGGACGGGCTGCGTCAGTCCCATTTCAGGGTCATGTCCGCGGTGCCCGACCAGGGGGTGAGCATCACCGAGCTCGGCGAACGGGTCGGCATGACGAAGCAGGGATGCGGGCAGTTCGTGGCCCAGCTTCTCGAGTCCGGACACCTGGCCACGGAGCGGTTCCCCTCGGACCGCCGAGTGCGCATGGTCCGTCGGACTCCGCACGGGCAGCGGGTGCTCGACGCCGTCAGAGAGCGAAACCTGCGTATCGAGCAGGACTGGGCCGAGCAGGTCGGGCAGGAGAACTACCTGACCTTCCGCGCAGTTCTGGAGGGCCTCGCGCTGGGAACCCTCCCCGACTGAGCAAGGCGACCGTCAGGTGGCGTCGTGCACGGCTCCCGAAGGACGAGAGGATGCTTGGCCACGAGCACACCATCGATCACCATCCGGATGCCGTCGCCTGCCGGCCGGCTGCCGATACCTTCCGCGACGGTGACTTCGGCACACTCGCGACCACCATCCACCGACCTGGTGATCTGGCACCTGCCCGGAACCACGAGGATGGCCCGAGACGTCACGGCCCGGGACACCTTGGCCGCGTGCCCGCGAGAAGTCGTGCAGCGCACTGAGGGTGCCCGCGCGGATGCCCTTCGTCGTGCTCCTGGCCTGAGCTGCGCGGGGCACGGACGGCTCGCAGGCTTACGCTGCCGGTGGAGAACCACCCGTTCGCGTACCTCCTCACCGTCAGCGAGGGGGAGCGCGTGCATGCCGTCGCTGTCGACGCGGTCGTCGAGGGTGACCGCCTCCTCGTTCCCCAGTTGGGCCGACGAACCTTGACTAACTGCGACGCGCGCCCGTCAGTGACGTTGCTGTGGCCACCGGCTCGGACCGGCGGCTACTCCCTGATCGTCGACGGCACCGCAGAGCCCCTGGGCGACGGCGTCGTGGTGAGCCCAGCCCGTGCTGTCCTGCACCGCCCCGCGGCTGAACCCGCCGAGGGGGCCGCCGGCGACGTGTGCGGTTCCGACTGCGTGAAGCTGGCCAC
>JBDSVV010000094.1:0-13598 GCA_039927035.1 Ornithinibacter sp.
GAAGAACGGGTCCAACGCCGCGACCACACCGGCAGCGACCTGCGCGGGGACCTCCTCCAACTCCGTCGCGAGCACCAACGCCCGGTAGGAATCCAACCGGCCCGAACCCATCGCCTCGTGCAACCCACCCAACCCGCTCTCCCGCGCCGAGCCCGGGCCGTCAGCGACCAACCGCACCGCAGTACGAACCCGAGCCTGCGCGTGGACCGCCGACACGCACAACGCCCCCGACACGATCGCCGGCGCATCCAACGCCACATGCCCCGGCGCCCGGTGACCCTCACGGTAAGTGCCGTCCTCCAAGGCCTCCACCTCGATCGCCGCCAACGCCACGATCGCCGCATCCTGCGCAGCAGAGGCCACATCAATCACCCGCTGCAGATCCCCGACCGCGCCCGCCCAGCCCTCCCGCGACCCACTGACCTCACTAGAAGCGAGCACCGAACGCAACGCCTCGACAGCCACACCAGCGGCCCCCGACACTTCCCGCGGCCCCACCCCAACACCCATGCGATCCCCTCCCCCGTGCACTCCAGACTACTCCTTCCGACGATCTCGAGCAAGGGTTTGATACAAGCAATCGTATTGCGCGACAGTCTCTTACGCTCACAATCCGGCGCGACTCATCAAGGTCGGATGATGCGCGTTCCGTGCCCTTGCGCCTCGATGACCTCGAGGACTCCCGGCTCGGTTGTGTGCTCGGCGAGCCGGTTGGGCTTGCCGTCGCCGTGGTAGTCGCTCGACCCGGTGACGAGGAGATCGAGGCCCCGCGCAAGCATCGTGAGGTGACGCACGGCATCCGGGTCGTGGTCCCGGTGGTGGATCTCAAGACCCGCCAGGCCGGCAGCAGCGGCCTCCTCGACAAGGTCGTCGGAGACGGCCGGCCCCCGGGTGCCGGACCATGGGTGGGCGATCACGGGGACTCCGCCGGCAGCCCGCACCAGCTCGACTGCACGAACCACGTCCGGCGCGTAGTGCCTCACGTAGTAGGGGCTGTCGTTCCCGAGGAAGCGCACGAACGCCTCATCCCGGTCCACGACGACACCGGAGGCGACCAGCGCGTCGGCAATGTGCGGCCGCCCGGCCGTCGCCCCCTCGCCGACCTGGTCGCGCACCTGGGCGATCGTGAGCGGGATGCCGTCATCCGCCATCCGCTGGACGATCCGGTCCAGGCGCGTCTCCCGGCTGTCCCTGGCTCGTTCGAGCTCGGCGAGGAGGCCAGCGTGCTCGGGGTCCGGGAGGTAGGCGAGCAGGTGAATGCTCCTACCGTGGCGTGTGCACGACACCTCGATGCCGGGCACGAGGGTGACCCCGTGAGAGAGGGCGGCCTCTCCTGCCTCGACCCAGCCCCGCGTGGTGTCATGGTCGGTCAGCGCAAGGACGTGCACACCGTGCTCTGCCGCCCGTTGCACGACAGTTGCCGGCGCCTCGGTGCCGTCGCTCGCTGTCGAGTGGGTGTGCAGGTCGATGACCATCGCTGCAGACTATCCGCCACTGCGTGACAACCTTTTCGGGCGTGCGTCGTAGAGAGGGTGTGGGCGACACAGGGGTCGACCGATCGCGATGGGAACGACGGCGACCACGCTCGTGATTCGCCGGAGCGCTGGTGCAGAGCGCCAAGGTGGGCCGACCTGAAAGCCAGTGATCAGCCCGAGGGGGATGCCGGACCGCGCCAGTTCTTGTCCGGTTGCGGGGTGGGCCGTCCGGGCTGCTCGCCTCCGCGGGCATCGAGGTAGTTCTCCTTCGGCACCATGACCTTGCGCCGGAAGATGCAGACGACCTTCCCGTCCTGGTTGTAGCCGATCGTCTCGACGTGCACGACTCCCCGGTCGTCCTTGCTCGTGCTCTCCCACTTGTCGAGCACCGTGGTCTCGCCGTAGAGCGTGTCACCGTGGAACGTGGGTGCGACGTGCCGCAAGCTCTCGATCTCGAGGTTGGCGATCGCCTTGCCCGAGACGTCAGGCACAGACATGCCGAGAAGGATCGAGTAGACGTAGTTGCCGACGACGACGTTCTTGCCGAACTGCGTGCTCCCCCCTGCGTAGTTCGCATCGAGGTGAAGGGGGTGGTGGTTCATCGTCAGCAAGCAGAACAGGTGGTCGTCGTATTCGGTGACGGTCTTGCCAGGCCAGTGCTTGTAGGTCGCCCCGACCTCGAACTCCTCGTAGCTGCGCCCGAACTGCACCCGTGTCTCCTTCGCTCGACGTCAGGGACCCATCCTCCCGTGAGCGCCCGGCACATGGAATCGGTATGCCGCGTGCGCTTCCTCACGCTCTAGGCTCGGGTCATGGCGGACTTCATCGGAGCAGTCGACCAAGGCACCACGAGCACGCGGTTCATGATCTTCGACCACGACGGTCACGAGGTCGCCAAGCACCAGCTCGAGCACGAGCAGCTCCTGCCCCGCGCGGGGTGGGTGGAGCACAACCCGCTGGAGATCTGGGATCGCACCCAGAGCGTGATCGGCACCTCCCTCGCCAAGGCGGGCATCGCCAGCAGCGACCTCGACTCCATCGGTGTGACCAACCAGCGCGAGACCGCCATCGTCTGGGACAAGCGCACCGGCCGCCCCTTCCACAACGCCATCGTCTGGCAGGACACCCGGACGGACTCGATCGCCAAGGCACTCGATCGCGATGGACGTGGTGACGTCATCCGGCAGAAGGCCGGCCTCCCACCGGCGACGTACTTCGCGGCGGGCAAGGTGCAGTGGATGCTCGAGAACGTCGCCGGTCTGCGCGAGGCCGCGGAGCGCGGCGACGCATTCTTCGGCACCCCGGACACCTGGGTGATCTGGAACCTCACGGGTGGCCCAGAAGGAGGCATCCACGCCACCGACGTGACCAATGCGAGCCGCACGATGCTCATGGACCTGATGACCCTGGACTGGGACGACGAGCTTCTCGGTTTCTTCGGCATCCCCCGCGGGATGCTGCCGAGCATCCACGCGAGCAGTGACGCCACGGCATACGGCGCGACCACTGGTGAGCGGCGCGGGGCGAAGGTGCCGATCACCGGCGTGCTCGGAGACCAACAGGCGGCAACCGTGGGCCAAGTCTGCTTCGAGCCCGGAGAGGCGAAGAACACCTACGGCACAGGCAACTTCCTGCTACTCAACACCGGCGAGGAACCCGTTCGGAGCAGCAACGGCCTGCTCACGACCGTCGCCTACCAGCTCGGCGACGCCAAGCCGGTCTACGCCCTGGAGGGGTCGATCGCCGTCACTGGCAGCGCCGTCCAGTGGTTGCGCGACCAGCTCGGCATCATCAGCGGCGCCTCGGAGGTCGAGCGCCTTGCCGCGCAGGTCGAGGACACCGGCGGGGTCTACTTCGTCCCGGCATTCAGTGGCCTGTTCGCCCCCTACTGGCGCAGTGATGCCCGCGGCGCGATCGTCGGGCTCTCGCGATTCAACACCAACGCCCACCTCGCCAGGGCCACGCTCGAGGCGATCTGCTACCAGTCCCGTGACGTCGTGGAAGCGATGGAGGCCGACTCCGGTGTCGAGTTGACGTGCCTGAAGGTCGACGGTGGCGTGACCGCCAACCAGATCTGCATGCAGTTGCAGGCCGACATCCTGGGCGTGCCGGTCTCCAAGCCCGTCGTCGCCGAGACGACTGCGCTCGGTGCCGCGTATGCCGCGGGGCTGGCCACCGGTTTCTGGTCCGGCACCGACGAGCTGCGCACGAAGTGGGCCGAGGACCAGCGCTGGGAGCCGCAGTGGGACGAGGACCAGCGGCGTGACGGGTACGCCGGCTGGAAGAAGGCCGTCAGCCGCACCCTGGACTGGGTGGACGTCGAGTAGCCGCTCAGGCCACTCGTTCGTCCCAGGTCGCTGAGACGAGGGGCAGTGCGTGGGGGGCCCAGCAGATTGACGGACCGTCCGGCTCTCAACTGAGGCCAGCCTGTGCGGCGTCGTGGCACAGTGCCGCGACCTGCCCGACGGTGTCGCGACCGTACGTGAACCCCCGGGGGCTGCGCGAGAGGATGCTCAGCACATACTCCGAGCGCTCCCCGGACACCCAACCCGTGCTGTTGACCCGGTAGCCGTCGGGCAGCGGACCCCACCCGTTCTTCCCGGCGACGTAGACGCCGCGGTGCTGTTCGGCGGAGAAGACGCCCCACCGTTGGCTCGGTAGGACCCCGGCCATGAGGAACCTCGCCGTGCACCGGCCCGCACCGTCGAGCACCCGCTCGCTGGACAGCACGGCGTCGACCATCCGGCCGAGGTCTCCAGGCTGGGTTCGCCACAGTCCCCACCACCCCGAGTCGATTTCGGTGTGGTCCATGCCGATGAGACGCGCCACGCGTTGGACCTCGTCCCTGCCCGTCCGGTCCAGCAGTGCTTCAGCGGCGGAGTTCTCGCTCCGGGTGATCATCCGCTCAGCGAGATCTCGGTGCTGCTCGGTCAGAGCAGAGCCGTCCTCGCTCAGCTGGCGGAGCAACGTCACCAAAATGAGCACCTTGATCGTGCTGAAGCAGTACGCATCGGCCCTGTCGACCCGGAAAGCATGGCCCCTCCGAAGGTCAACGAGCTCCAGGGACAACGACCCACCTCGGCGCTCCATGAGGTCCTCGACCCGATCAGCGAGCCTCGGCGCCTCCACCAGTCGCGCCCCGTCCACGGACACGTCCGTCGGGAGAGTGGGCGAGAGCAGCGCTCCGGGTGGCGTCATCGCACGGGGCGTTGGGGTCCCGGTCGCGATCGCGGGAATGTCAGCCGTGCGGGTGGACAGGGCCGAGCCACGGCCCGAAGCACCACCGGGAGCGCATCCCGAGAGCAGGGCGAGGCCAACGGCCGCGCCGCCTCCAGCGAACAACCGCCTGCGCTCGACAGCCGCTGGCTCCATGTGCTGATGCTAGGGCACCATGCGCCTGCGATGAGCAGCCCTCGAGCTCAGCAGAAGGTGACCGGCGGGCCGTGGTGGTCGGCGGTCGCCAGCACCTCGCCGTCGAGCTCCACCACGGGCAGCCCGGGATCGTCCCGTCCCGACAACGCTTCCCACGGGTGTTCGAGCGCGACATGAGCGACCGGCATCCGTGTGCGTGCCTCGTCCACCGCCGCCGTCACTGCCGCCGTCTCAGCGGCGGGCCAGTAGAGCCTGGTCACCGAGTGCCAGACCACGGTGAGCACGTCGGCCGCCACGGGTTCCGCCAGCCGCGCGGCGACCCACACCGAGGCGCGCTCGCGGTCGAGCAGGACAGGGTGCTCGCGCAGCTCGGACAGGGCATCCGCCAGACGCCGGTGTCGCTCGATCTGCCAGGGCCAGACGAAAGATGTGAGGTATGCCGCACCCTCCTTCGTGGCTCCATTCACCGGGCTCACGTCGCAACCACGGCGATCGACCACGTCAAAGAGCCCGGGTCGCAACCCCCTTGCGCCGCAGCCGCGGACGACAAGGCTCGCGTCAGCCGGACCGAACTCCCACCCGTCACCGACGAAGCGATAGCGGTCCACGAGCAGACCCAGGCCGGCCGAGGCACCAGGCTCGAGCAGTCGGATGCTCCGAAGCCCGGTCCGGCGCAACGCCTCCGAGACGCCCACGAGGAATGCGACGGTGCGGGCCGGTTCGTTGGTCTGCGGCGCCTCGTCGAGCGAACGTCGCAGCTCGGCGACATGACGTGAGAAGACACCCCGCACTTGCGGCCACGCCGTCCGGTGGTCCGCTACCCCGCCGAGGACGCGGTAGAAGCCCTCCAGTTGCGGCGCGTCGCCTCGAAGCACGATGCGAAAGAGACCCGCGAGGAGCCGCAGCTGCGGGAATTGACGTGCCTCCGCATGATCCCAGCCCGCGAACAGCTCACGGGTCACCCCTCCGGCTTCCCAGTCGTCGGCCATCTCTGCGAGCAGACAGGCATAGAGGTGGTCAGCGCGACCGAACTGGTGGCGGAACTGCTCGGCCAGCGTCACCTCGTCGTCCGCACCCATGCACGTCAGGCTACGGTCCGAATGTCATCCGCGGAGGTCGCGTGGGAGCATGGGTGGGTGAGTGAGGAACAGAAGCAGGCAGAGAACCGCGCGCGACCGACGACCGAGGAGTTCCGCTCCTTCGTGCGCGAGGACTGGGCACCGAGACGGCCGACGGTGAGCGAGCAGTCCCCCGCCGCAGCGCCGGCGGCTGCCAGGCGCGCGGTGCTCAGCGCGGCGCACCCCGGCGAGAGGCTCGTCGTTCCCGCGGGCGGGTTGAAGGTCCGTAGCAACGATACGGACTACGTCTTCCGCCCGCACACGGCCTTCGCCTACCTCACCGGTCTCGGTGCGGACCGCGACCCCGATGCCGTGCTCGTCCTGGAGCCGGCGGAGGGTGGCGGCCACGGGGCGGTGCTCTATGTCCGACCTCTCGCGGAGCGCGACAGCGACGAGTTCTTCGCCGACTCCCGCCACGGGGAGTTCTGGGTCGGGGCTCGCGCCACTCTCGCCGACGTCGAGCTCGAGCTCGGGCTCACCGCCCGGCACATCGACGAGTTCGAGTCGGCAGCGGCCAAGGACGCCGGTGAGCTGACGGTGCGCCTGGTCCGCGACGCCGACCACGACCTCACGGCACGCCTGGACGCGGCCCGAGTCGCGAACGGGGCTGTGGAGGAGGGGCTGGTCGAGGCCGATGACGCGCTCGCCCATGAGGTCTCGCTCCAACGACTCTGCAAGGACGACTACGAGGTCGAACAGATGCGCCTCGCGGTCGGTGCCACCGAGCGCGGGTTCGAGGCGATGATCGCCGACCTGCCCCGTGCCCTGGAGGAGGGCCGCGGAGAGCGATGGCTCGAGGGCACCTTCGGCCTGCACGCCCGGCACCGTGGCAACGGGGTCGGCTACGACTCGATCTGCGCAGCCGGCGACCACGCCAACACCCTGCACTGGATCAAGAACTCCGGCGACATCGCCGAGGGCGACCTCGTCCTCATTGATGCGGGCGTGGAGGTCGACGCCCTGTACACCGCGGACATCACCCGCACGCTCCCGGCATCCGGGACGTTCAGCGATGCTCAGCGGGAGATCTACGACGCGGTGTTCGCCGCGCAGGAGGCTGGCATCGCCGCCGTCAAGCCGGGCGCGAAGTTCTCCGACGTGCACGCGGCCGCGATCCGGGTCATCGCCGAGCGCCTCCACGCGTGGGGCCTTCTTCCCGACGGGGTCTCTGTCGAGGACACCCTCGACACCGCGCACGGCCAGTACCACCGCAGGTGGATGGTGCACGGCACCTCGCACCACCTCGGTCTCGACGTGCACGACTGCGCCCTGGCGACCCGCGCCGAATACATGGATGCCGAGCTGAAGCCCGGCATGGTGCTCACCGTCGAGCCCGGGCTCTACTTCAAGGCCGATGACCTCAAGGCACCTGAACGCTTCCGGGGCACCGGCGTGCGCATCGAGGACGACGTGCTCGTCACCGAGGACGGCTGCGTGAACCTGTCGGCCGCGATGCCGCGCAGCAGTGCCGACGTCGAGGCGTGGGTCGCGAGACTCCAGCACTCCTGACCCGGTGGCTTCTTCGGGGCGTCAGTCGCGTCGCATGACGTCAAGGAGCACCGCGTGCTGCACTCCCGCTGCCTCGCCCCCACCCCCGAGGATCGAGCCCAACAGCCCCCGCGGAGCTGGGAAGTCTTCGGGTAGCGCCGCGTTGTATGCCGCGTGGGCCTCCAGGGAGTGGACGGCAGCCTCGAAGTGCTCCCCCGACACGTCGACGAAGTGGGTGGGGGCCGGCGATCCCGCGATCGCCACGACACGCACCCCTCCCCAGGGCTCGAGGCCCTCGTCATCGAGGTCACGGTGCAGCCAGCGGTTGCCTGCGTCGGCCACGGCATCGAGCGTGGCCAGACCGACCGCACGATGGTCGGCCTGGTTGACCATCCCGCCGCCGAACCTCTCCGCCCAGGTCTGAGCGACCACGAGGTCGGGCCGGTGTCTTCGGATCGCCCGGGTGATCTCACGGCGCAGCGGCACACCGTATTCGATGCTGCCGTCCGCGAGCCCCGCGAACTCGACGGTCTCGACACCGACGCGTCGCGCACTCTCACGCTCCTCCTCCTCGCGGAGGACTGCGGCCTGCTCGGGGTCCATCGTGTCGATGCCGGCCTCACCGCGTGTCAGCAGGAAGTAGCCGACGTGCGCACCCTCGCCGATCCACCGGTGAACCGCTGCGGAGGCGCCGTACTCGATGTCGTCGGGGTGCGCGACGACGCACAGGACCGAGGTGAAGATGTCATCGAGCGGCTCGAGGACTGGTGTGGTGGAGGTCATCCCGTCACCGTAGCCCCCCACTGCGTAGTGCGCACTCGGCCCACGACCTGCGAACCGCAGCCCCATCATGGCGCCCAATCTCCCTTCCTTCGACGAGAAATGGATGAGACCGCTCGTGTGGTGTGCATCACCATTTTGCGGTAGACAGAAGTGCGAAGAATCCGGACACAGCGGTCCTGTACCCGATCACGAGGAGACATCATGACCGGTTCATCACGGCGACGCCGACGTATCGCGCTCACTCTGGCGGGGAGTGTGACGGTGGCACTGACTGCATCGGGGTGCCTCCAGGACCCCAACCCGACGGGTGGGCAGGGCGGGGCGGGGCTCGGTGGTTTCGTCGACGGGGGCAGCGCCGACGGCGACAAGAAGGTCACCATCCTCGGGGCCTTCGGCGGTGACGAGCAGAAGCAGTTCGAGGCCTCGCTCGTCGACTTCGAGAAGAAGAGCGGCATCAACGTCCAGTACACCGCGGACACCGACTTCACGACCACCATCAAGCAGAAGGTCAACTCCGGGGATTCACCCGACATCGGCCTCTTCCCGCAGCCCGGTGGTCTGGTCGAGTTCGCAGCCCAAGGCAAGGTCAACCCGATCGACGCCTACCTCGACTACGACAAGATCGACGCAACTCTCGTGCCCGGCATGCTCGACTCCTCGAGGTACCAGGGCCGGGTATACGGCGCACCGATGCGTCTCGCCGTCAAGAGCCTCGTCTGGTACCCCAAGCCCTCCTACGAGGACAAGGGCTACTCCACGGAGCCGAAGACGATCCAGGACATGGAGAAGACGACCACGAAGATCAAGGGCGATGGTGTCGCCCCGTGGTGCATGGGGTGGGAGTCCGACCAGGCCACCGGTTGGGTCGGCACGGACTGGATCGAGGAGCTGGTCCTGCGGATGTACGGCCCGGACGTCTACGACCAGTGGGTGAAGCACCAGATCCCGTTCAATGACGAGCGCATCGTCAAGGCGTTCGACGAGTTCGGCAAGATCGCCAAGGGCAATGGCGAGGTGCTTGGTGGTACCAAGGGCATTCTCAACACGGCCTTTGCCGACGCGATGACCCCCGCCTTCTCGCCAGACCCCAAGTGCTACCTCATGCGCCAAGGCAACTTTGCCACCGGCTTCTTCCCCGACCCGGTGCAGCAGGACCTCGACGGCAAGGTGGGCATCTTCGTCTATCCCCGCTTCGAGGGCGGCTACGACGGCCAGGCCATCCTCGGTGGCGGCGACATCGCGGCCCTCTTCAACGGCAACGACGAGGACGCCAAGAAGGTCATGGAATTCATCACCTCCGACACGTTCGGCGGACCCTGGGCCAAGGCCGGTGGGTGGCTCTCCCCGCACACCTCCTTCGACTCCGCGAACTACCCCGACGAGCTCACCCGGCAGATGGCCAAGATCGCCGCGGACGCCGACGTGTTCCGGTTCGACGGTTCGGACGTCATGCCCAAGGAGGTCGGGTCCGGCACCTTCTGGACCGCCATGGTCCAGTGGGTGAGCGGCAAGTCCTCCCAACAGGTCACCGACGAGGTCGAGGCGTCCTGGCCGGAGCAGTCGTGAGCACCGCCACGACGGTCCAGCCCAACGAGACCCCTGAAGACCAGGAGGTCCGCGGGCCGGAGGAGACCGGACAAGCATCGCCCGTCAAGATCCTCGTCGGCATCGCCGGGATGGCCTTGGTCGTGTGGGGGGTGGCCAACCTCTTCCTCGCCTTCGCCTTTTACCCGCAGTGGTTCGGCAACCGCCTCATCATCGGCGCGCTCGCGTTGGTGGCGGGGGTCGGCGGGGCCGCGCTGCTGTTCACCTTCCTCAACATGTTCGTGGAGGGGCTGCCGCGGCGGCTGTCGGCGGGCATCATGCCGTACGCGTTCCTGCTCCCGGGTCTCGGCCTCATCACCCTTGTCCTCGTCTACCCGACGATCCAGACCATCAACTACTCGTTCGCGAACTCCGACAGCACGGCATATGTGGGCTTCGCGAACTACCGAGCCATCTTCGGGGACACCGAGTTCCGCCAGTCGATCGTGAACAACGTCCTGTGGATCCTCGTCGTCCCGGCCATCACCGTGGTGTTCGGCGTCATCGTGGCCGTGCTCGCTGACAAGCTCACCGCCCAGGGCGAGAAGGTCGCCAAGGGAGCGATCTTCCTGCCGATGGCCATCTCCTTCGTCGGCGCCTCGGCGATCTGGGGCCTGGTGTATGCCTACGACAACCCGGGGGCACCCCAGACCGGCCTGCTGAATGCCATGGTGGTGGCCTTCGGCGGCGAGCCCCAGACGTGGCTCAACATCCCCACGCTCCGCCTGAACTCGTTCCTCATGATGGTGATCCTCATCTGGCTGCAGGTCGGCTTCGCGATGATCCTGCTCTCCTCCGCCATCAAGGGGGTGCCCGAGGACACGGTCGAGGCAGCGCGCATCGACGGCGCCAGCGAGGTCCAGATCTTCTTCAAGGTGATCATCCCGCAGATCAAGGGCACGATCATCACGGTCTTCATCACCGTGCTGATCCTGGTGCTGAAGGTCTTCGACATCGTCTACGTGCTCACCAACGGACGCTTCAAGTCCAACGTCATCGCGAACCTCTTCTTCAACGAGCTCTTCGCCAACAGCCAGGCGGGCAGGGCCTCAGCCATCGTCGTCATCCTCCTCCTCGCGGTGGTGCCGATCCTCATCTACCAAGTTCGCCACTTCCGAGCAGAGGAGGCAGCGCGATGAGCCGCAAGCTGATGCGAGACGGACGCCCGAGGAGCATCTTCTCGATCGTCACGATGACCGTTCTGGGAATCTTGTGGACGGTGCCGACTCTCGGGCTGCTCGTCACGTCGTTCCGGAGCCGGGACGACGCGGTCACATCCGGGTGGTGGACCGCTGTGCTCAACCCGTTCAGCACCGGATGGACGACCGACAACTACCGGGGCGTGTTCCAGGGCACCGATCTCGGCTCCAACCTCGTCAACTCCATCGTGGTCGCTGTCCCGGCCACGATCATCCCGATCATGTTCGCGGCGTTCGCGGCGTACGCGTTCACCTTCATGGAGTTCCCCGCCAAGGACTTCCTGTTCATCGTCATCGTCGCCGTGCTCGTCGTTCCGATCCAGGTGGCCTTCCAGCCGATGCTCGACCTGCTGGGACCGCGGGGCCTGGGAATCTCAGGACAGTTCATCGCGGTCTACCTGCTGCACACCGGATTCGGCATGCCGCTGGCGATATACGTCCTGCGCAACTACATGGCGACCCTGCCGATCAGCGTGGTGGAGTCGGCCAAGATCGACGGCTGCTCGCACTTCCAGACCTTCTGGCGCCTTGTGGCCCCGATGGCGATCCCGGCGATGGCGGCCTTCGCCACCCTGCAGTTCCTCTGGGTCTGGAACGACCTACTCATCGCGAAGTTGTTCCTGTCCTCGGACAACACCACGGTCATCGTGGGACTCCAGGGTCTGCTCGGCACGCAGGGTCAGGGCCAGGAGCTGCTCACCGCAGGGGCGTTCATCTCGATCATCATCCCGATGATCGTGTTCATCTCGCTGCAGCGATACTTCGTCCGTGGTCTGACCTCCGGGGCCGTCAAGGGGTGAGACCCCTTCAGGCAGTGGGGCCGGGGTGTGAACCCGGGCCCGCCGACCGGCGCGCAGCGGCCGGGTCCGCGGGAGAGTGCGACATGCGGGCCTGCTCGGCCTCCTGCGCCTGGCGGACCTCCTGCTGCGCAGCGCGCATCGGGTCCATCTGGGTCAGCAGCTCGCGGCCCTTCGCCACGTGCTTGTGCTCGCAGAGCACTTCGTACTTCGCGGCCACGACCTGACTGACGGAGGTGAAGTCCCGCTCGCCACGGGTGAGCTTGTAGCCTACGACCGCCCAGATGGCCCCGAAGACGGCACCGAACGCCACCGTGCCGAGCACGCTGACGATCTGGAAACCCTGCGGGTCGAACAGGGAGAAGATCACCCCGACGAAGAGCCCCAGCCACATACCCGACAGAGCACCGGCACCGATCACCCGGCCACGGGTGAGCCGGCCGGTGACCCGCTCGAGCTGCTTGAGGTCGGTGCCGACGATGAGGACGTCCTGCACCGGGA
The DNA here is from genome assembly GCA_039927035.1 of Ornithinibacter sp. Taxonomy (GTDB): domain Bacteria; phylum Actinomycetota; class Actinomycetes; order Actinomycetales; family Dermatophilaceae; genus Fodinibacter. Next base: position 12,318 of record JBDSVV010000094.1, read on the forward strand.
ACTCGTGGTCGGAAAGGTAGTCGACGGCCTTCTGCGCGTCCTCATAGCTGTCGTGGACCCCCAAGGACATCGGGTACTCCAGGGACAGGGCCGCTCGAAGGCCAGGGCGGATCGGTTGCGTGCTCATGGCCCAAGTATCCCAGCGTCGGCTGCACGTTGGCTGGGAGGGTGCTGAACGGCATACACCGGTTGTCGGGGTCGGGTCAGCCGGTCTTGTAGTCCTCGAGGAGGCGCCGCCCGATGATCATCTTCTGGATCTCGGCGGTGCCCTCGCCGATGAGCAGCATCGGTGCCTCGCGGTAGAGGCGCTCGATCTCGTACTCCTTGGAGTAGCCGTAGCCGCCATGGATGCGAAAGCTCTGTTCGACGACGTCGGCGCAGTTCTCCGAGGCGAGGTACTTCGCCATGCCGGCCTCGAGGTCGTTGCGCTGGCCGGCATCCTTCAGGCGAGCCGCCTTGACCATCATCTGATGGCTCGCCTCGACCTTGGTCGCCATGTCGGCGAGACGGAAGAGGATGCCCTGGTGCTGGGCGATCTTCTTGCCGAAGGTCTCGCGCTGCTGACTGTAGGCGATGCCGAGCTCGAAGGCCCGCCGCGACAAGCCGCAGGCCCGCGCCGCGACGTTCACCCGGCCAACCTCCACCCCGTCCATCATCTGGTAGAAGCCTTTGCCGGGCACCCCGCCGAGCACCTGCGCGTCGGTCGTGCGGTGCCCCTCGAAGATGAGCTCGGTGGTGTCGACACCCTTGTAGCCCATCTTCTCGATCTTGCCCGGCACGGTGACGCCCTGAGCGGTCTCGCCGAAGCCGGACTCCTTGTCGATGAGGAACGTCGTCATGTTCTTGTAGGGGCTCTCGCTCTCACCCAGATCGGTGCGCATGAGCACTGCGACGAGGTTGGCCGAGCCACCGTTGGTGAGCCACATCTTCTGGCCGGTGAGCACCCACTCCTCACCCTCGCGTACGGCTTTGCTGCGGATCGCCGCGACGTCGGAGCCCGCCCCCGGCTCGCTCATCGAGAATGCCCCACGCACCTCACCGGTCGCCATCCGGGGCAGGTAGCGCTGCTTCTGCTCCTCGGTGCCGTGCTGGATGATCATGTAGGCGACGATGAAGTGGGTGTTGATGATGCCACTCACCGACATCCAGCCCCGAGCGATCTCCTCGACGACCAGGGCGTAGGTGAGCAGCGACTCGCCCAGGCCGCCGTACTCCTCGGGGATCATCAGCCCGAAGATCCCCATCTCCTTCATGCCCGCGACGATGTCGGTGGGGTACTCG
>JBDSVV010000095.1:0-13370 GCA_039927035.1 Ornithinibacter sp.
ACGGCGACTCGACCCTCCTCACGGGGGAGCACCTCTTCCCGTGGCACTTCGAGGACAACCCCGAGCTCGTCCCGTATGCCGGGGTGGCCGGGGTGCTGGCGCAGCACGAGTGGCCGCGGCTCTGGGATGCCGAGGTGCTCGCATCCGTGGACGTGCCCTGCGCCGCGGCGATCTACGTCAACGACGCCTTCGTCGACCTCGGCTTCTCGCAGGAGACCGCCGACCTGCTGCCCGGGATGCGGCGCTGGGTGACCGACGAGTTCCACCACAGCGGGCTGCGCACCGATGGCGGCCGCATCCTCGACCGCCTCATCGGTCTCGCCCGCGGCACGCTCTGACGCCCGCCCTCACTGATCGGGAGGTCCTTTTCACGGCGCGGTGTGCTCGTCGGCGTCCTTCCTGCTCTCACGGTTGCGGCGCTTCGAGGCGAGTCGCGACTGCTTCACCCCGGCGGCGATCGAGTGCCACACGTGGTCCGGGCCGAGGTCGTCGATGAAGCCCGACTTGGCGAGCACGTCGCGGACGTTCTCGAAGGACCGCACCAGGTAGAGGTCCACGTCCTGTGACCGCAGTTGCCCGAGCAGCCCCGAGAGCCGGTCCGCGGTCGTCGTGTCCATCTGGTTGGTGGCCTCGAGATCGAGGACGACGGCGTCGATGGGCGCGCGCTCTGCGGCGAGCTTCTGGATGCGGGCGATCACATGGGTGGCGTTGGCCCAGAAGAGAGGGCCGTCCGGGCGCACCACCAGCACACCGGCATACGTCTTCCGGTGCGGGTGCTTGCCGACCGATCCCCAAGCGGCCTTCTCGCCGCTGACCCGCCCCATCTCGTCGACGCCGACCTGGAGCGACCGGTAGACCAGCCCCAACAGCGACTGCCCGACCGCGGCGAGCAGGCCGTTGATCGGGCCGAGCGCGAGCACGCCGACCAGAGCCACCACGGCGGCCAGGAAGTCGTTGCGCCGCACCGCGGCATACCGCCGGAAGTCGTTGACGCGCACCAGCCCCGAGACGGCATGGATGACGATCGCCGACAGTACCGACTTGGGCAGGTCGGCGAGCGTGCCCGCAGCCAGGAGGATGAACCCGAGCACCAGCACGGCCGCAGTGACGTTGCTCACCTGCGTGTAGGCGCCGGCCTCGCGGTTGGCAGCGGTCTTTGAGAGCGACCCACCCACGCCCATCCCACCGAACAGCCCGGAGGCGAGGTCTGCGGCGCCGTGCGCGACGAACTCCCGGTTGTCGCGGTCGGCATCGACCGGCCCGCTGGAGGTGAAGGTGCGAACGGCGGCCAGACCCTCGGCGATGCCGACCGCGGCGATCGCCAGGCCACCCGTCGCCAGGCCGCTCCACAAGGAGATGTCCACGATGGGCAGGGCTGGCAGCGGAAGCCCTGTCGGCACCGCACCGACGACCGGCACCCCGCGCCCGGCGAGGTCGAGCCGGGTCGAGAGCAGCACGCCCGCGACGAGCACGACCAGGGACCACGGCACCCGGTGCGCGAGCCGGTGGCCCCCGAACAGCACAAGGAGCGCGGCGACCCCGACGGCGAGTGTCTGTCCCGTGACGTCGCCCAGGCCGCCGAGGAGCGCGACGATCCGCTCCAGGAGGTTGCCGGAGGGAGTCGCGAGCCCGGCCAGCCCGGGAATCTCACCGATGACGATGAGCACGACCAGGCCGGCCACGAACCCGGTGATGATCGGCTCGCTGAGGAACTGCGCCACCCACCCCAGGCGCAGCAGGCCGACGGCGACGAGCACCACCCCCGCGACCAGCGCCAGCGCCGACGTCAGCTGCACAGCGAGGGCAGGGTCCCCTCCGGACAGCGCCCGCACGATCGAGCCCGAGAGCACCGAGACCGTGGAGATCGGGCCCACGAACAGCAGGCGCGAGGCGCCGAAGAGGGCGTAGGCGAGGAGCGCCGGTGCCAACGTGTAGAGACCCACCTGCACCGGCACGCCCGCCACGGCGGCGTAGCCCAGCGACTGCGGCACGGCCAGGGCCGCGACGAGCAGCCCGGCCAGCGCATCGGCGGGGAGGTGCCGACCCGAGTAGTCGCGAAGCAGGCGCAACCCGATCGGGAGGGTGGGGCGGGGGAGGTGCACCGGCCCAGTGTGCCCGTGGCGGGCGTGCCCCGTGCCGACCCGACGACTTCTCGGACCCGGCGACCTTAAGGTTGAACTCGTGAACGACAGCTCCGAGCCACCCCAACGGGTGCTCGTCACCGGCTCCGCCGGCTACATCGGCAGCCGACTCGTCCCACGACTGCTCCGCGAGGGGGTCGAGGTGCGCGCCAGCGTGACGGACCGGGCCAAGCTCCGGGACCGCTGGTGGGCCCCGCAGGTCGAGGTCGTCGAGATGGACGTCCTCGACCCAGCGGCCGTCGCGGCCGCGGTGGCCGGTGTCGACACGGTCTACTACCTCATCCACGGGCTCGGCGGCCGGGACTTCGCCGCCACCGACCGCACCTCGGCCCAGACCATGGCGAAGGCCTGTCTCGCTGCCGGGGTGGGGCGCATCGTCTACCTCAGCGGCCTGGTGCCGCAGGTGCCCGAGCGCGAGCTCTCCGAGCACATCACCTCCCGGCTGGAGGTCGAACGCATCCTCATGGCATCCGGCATCCCCACCCTCGCGCTGCGCGCGGCCATCGTCACCGGCTCGGGGTCGACGAGCTTCGAGATCGTGCGGCAGGTCAGCGAGCGACTGCCGGTGCAGCCGGTGCCGGGCTGGATGGACAGCCAGGTGCAGCCCATCGCGGTCATCGACGTGGTCGAGGCACTCGCCGGGGCGCGCACCGTCGACTCCCCATCACGCTCCTACGACGTCGGGGGGCCGGAACGGATGCCCTATACCGGCCTTCTCGACGCCTTCGCCGCTGTCGCCGGGCTCACCCGACCACAGGCGCTGGTGCCGGGGCTGCCGACCGATCTCGTGGGTGCCCTCGCGGGGGCGATCACCGACGTGCCCAGCCAGACCGTCGCCTCGCTGGTGGAGAGCCTGCACCACGACATGGTCTGCCACGACATGGAGTTCGCGATCGACCTGCTGCCTCTCGAGCACCGGCTGGTCGGTGTGGAGGAGTCGTTCCGGCGGGCCCTCACGGAGCCGGAGGAGTGGGTGCCCGACTCCGAGCGCGACCCGCTCGGGCCACTTCCCGGGGACCCCTCCTGGGCTGGAGGACAGGATCACTGGCTCACCCGCGCATTCGCGGCCGGACGGGCGTTGACCAGCGAAGCCGTGCGTCGGGTGCTGCCGGGATCATAGACGGGTGTCGTGCGTCGAGGCTGTCGAAGGTGGGGAATGGGCGGGGCCGCAAGCCGGTTGGAGGAACGTGTTGAGAATTCAACCGTCAACGACAGGAGCCAGACCCCCATGTCCCATGCGTTCGAGAGCATCACCGTCGGTCGCCACACGCTGCCCCAGCGCTTCGTGATGGCCCCGCTCACCCGCAACCGTTCCGGCGATGACGGTGTGCCCAAGGAGCTCAACGCGACCTACTACGGCCAACGTGCCGGAGCCGGTCTCATCATCAGCGAGGGCACCCAGCCCAGTGCCGTCGGCCAGGGCTATCTCGGCACCCCCGGCATCCACAACGAGGAGCAGGTCGCCGGCTGGGCCAAGGTCGCGGATGCCGTGCACGAGCGTGACGGTCGGATCTTCATCCAGCTCATGCACGCGGGCCGGATCGCCCACCCCGACAACAAGCACGGACTGGAGACGGTCTCCTCCTCGGCCATCGCGGCGCCGGGGATGATGGTCACCGCGCAGGGCGAGAAGCCGCACGTCACCCCGCGCGCCTTGGAGCTCGACGAGATCGCCGGCGTCGTGCAGGAGCACGTCGTGGCCGCACGCAACGCGATCCGCGCCGGCGCCGACGGCGTGGAGGTTCACTGTGCCAACGGCTACCTCATCCACCAGTTCCTCGCCCCGAGCAGCAACACCCGCACCGACGAGTACGGCGGCTCGCCCGAGAACCGCGCCCGCTTCGCCATCGAGGTCGTGCGCGCCGTGGCTGCCGAGATCGGTGCCGACCGGGTGGGCCTGCGCCTCTCGCCGGCGCACGGCATCCAGGGCGTGCTGGAGCCCGACTCCGTCGACGTCGCCGCGACCTATGGGCGCCTCGTCGACTCCGTCAGCGACCTCGGACTGGCCTATCTCCACGTGCTGGCCGACCCTCGGGCCGAGCTGACCCAGGACCTGCGCGCCCGTTTCGGTGGCCCGTTCGTCATCAACTCCGGGTTCGGCGACGTGACCACGCTCGGCGGTGTCGAGGACCTCGTCGGTCACGACCTGGCCGACCTCGTGGCAGTGGGCCGCCCCTACCTCGCCAACCCCGACCTCGAGCGTCGCTGGCGCGAGGGCCTGCCGCTCAACGAGCCCAACCCCGACACCTTCTACGGTGGCAGCGCCGAGGGCTACACCGACTACCCCGCCGCCTGAGCCTTCGCCCATCGGGCGCTGCGCCGTGAAGGGCGCAGCGCCTGGGCGTGCCGCCAGCGAGCTTGACCAGGACGAAGTCGGTGCCTTCGGTCTCGGCCAATGGGGGCCGTTTCGTGGTCTTGCCGGTCAGGTTGCCCGGGCCAGCGGCAGGCCGGCGGATGCCGCGTGCTCACCGAAGTCGTCGTCGACTGCGACCACGTGGCGGCCGCGAGCCGCGAGGATCGAGGCGACGACCGAGGCGCGGTAGCCGCCGGCGCAGTGCACCCAGACCTCACCCGGTGGCACCTCCTCGAGTCGATCGAGCACCTCGTGGATGGGGATGTTCACGGCGCCGTCGATGTGCTCGCCCCGGAACTCCGATGCCCGCCGTACGTCGAGCACGCTCACGCGACGGTGGCCGCGCACCTGGGCCAGATCGGCGAAGAGTGCTCGCTCGAAAGACGCCGGGGGCGCGTCGCTCCAGTCGTGCGGGCCACCTATGGCCGCGCCGGCGATCTTGTCCATGCCGATCCGCACCAGCTCGCGCTGGGCCCCCGCCACCTGCTCCTCGCTCTCGCCGAGCAGGGTGAGCGCCGTCCCCCAGGGGAGCAACCACCCGACGTAGGTGGAGAAGGCGCCGTCGATGCCCATGTTGACGGTGCCCGCGGCGTGTCCCGCGGCGAAGACGGTGCGGGTGCGCAAGTCGACCACCCATTCCCCGGCGGCGATCCGCGCGGCGAGGACGCTCTTGTCGGCGACCTCCGGCGCGTCGACGTCGGGCGCCCTCGGGCCCGCACTGTTTGCCTCACCCATGTGGGCGTAGTAGGCGGGATAGACATCGAGGCCAGCGAGTGTCTCTGCCACCCAACGGCTCTCGTCCAGGGTCAGCGCCGGGTTGGACTGCTTCTCCTGACCGACGGTGGATGCCGTGACCGTGCCGGTCGAGCCCGCCGAGCAGAAGCTCCCGAAGCCGTGGGTGGGGAGGACGTCGGCAGTATCGGGGAGGTCGGTCGCGAGGCGCCGGGCTGAGGCGAACTGGTGGTGGACGAGGGCATCGGTGTGCTCGTGCCCCAAGAGGTCGGGCCGCCCGGTGGACCCGAAGAGCAGCGACCCACCGGTGCAGGCTGCCACTGCGGTGACGGTGCCGGCGTCATCGACCGACTCCACGGCATACGACAGGTGCGTGAAGGTGTGGCCCGGGGTGGCGATCGCCCGCAGCCGCAGGGTGGGGGAGACCTCGATGACGTCGCCGTCGCGAATCGGCGTGCGCTCGAAGGAGACCTCGTCATCGGCATTGACGAGGTATGCCGCGCCCGTCGCCTCGGCGAGTGCGAAACCGCCTGTGACGTAGTCGTTGTGGATGTGCGTCTCGAACACGTGGGTGATTTGCACGCCGTGCGCTACGGCGAGGTCGAGGACGCGGTCGATGTCGCGCTGCGGGTCGACCACGGCGGCGACCGTTCCGTCGTGGACGAGGTAGGAGCGGTCGCCCAGGCTGGGCGTCTCGATGGCGATGATGGTGGTCGAGGAGCTGCTCACGGTGGTCCGTCCTTTCCAGAGGCTTCGACCACTATACCCATGGGGGTATTATCGCAGAGCCCACGGGTGCCTGATGCGGCTGGCGCCGACGAACCGGCATACGGTGGAGGAATGAAATTTCGATACCTCGGCAACAGCGGCCTCAAGATCTCTGAGATCACGTACGGCAACTGGCTGACGCACGGCTCGCAGGTCGAGAACGACGTCGCCACCAAGTGCGTGCAGGCGGCGCTCGAGCACGGCATCAGCACCTTCGACACCGCCGACGTCTATGCCAACACCAAGGCGGAGTCAGTGCTCGGCGACGCACTCAAGGGTGAGCGGCGCGAGAGCCTGGAGATCTTCACGAAGGTCTACTGGCCGACGGGCCCCGGCGGCAAGAACGACACCGGCCTGTCGCGCAAGCACATCATGGAGTCGATCAACGGCTCGCTGACCCGGCTGCAGACCGACTACGTCGACCTCTACCAGGCGCACCGCTACGACACCGAGACGCCGCTCGAGGAGACGATGCAGGCGTTCGCCGACGTCGTGCGCCAGGGCAAGGCGCTCTACATCGGGGTCAGTGAGTGGACCGCTGAGCAGATCCGCGAGGGCCACGCGATGGCGAAGGAGCTCGGCGTGCAGCTGATCTCGAGCCAGCCGCAGTACTCCATGCTCTGGCGGGTCATCGAGAGCGAGGTCGTGCCGACGTGCGACGCGCTCGGTGTGAGCCAGATCGTGTGGAGCCCCATCGCCCAAGGGGTGCTCACCGGCAAGTACACGCCGGGGCAGGCGCCTCCGGAGGGCTCGCGCGCCGCTGACGAGAAGGGCGGCGCCGACATGATCAAGCGCTTCATGAACGACGACGTGCTCACCCGTGTACAGGGTCTGCAGCCCATCGCCGACGAGGCCGGCCTGTCGATGGCTCAGCTCGCGGTGGCCTGGGTGCTGCAGAACCCGAACGTCGCTGCGGCACTGGTCGGTGCATCACGACCGGAGCAGGTAGGCGAGAACGTCAAGGCCGCCGGTGTGAAGCTCGAACCGGAGCTGATGTCGAAGATCGACGAGGTGCTCGGCGACATCGTCGAGAAGGACGCGGGCAAGACCGCCGAGACGGCACCACAGGGGCGTGTTGCCTGACCTGCTCCCACGATCGGCCACCTCCTCTAGGTGCGGCCATGCTCATCACCGGTGCCGGTGTCCATCGCCGAGCGGCTCGGCGAGGTCGAGAGCATGGTCCCCGCCCCGTGCGCGCGGGCGAATGCCGTTCAGCGACTCGGGAGCAGGGCCGCTCGAGCGACGCCGACTCGTGCGCGACGACGACCGGCGCCTGGCCTCCGTGGTGCTGCGCGCCGTGGCCATGTCCGTCGGGACTCCTCCGCCGGTCGACGCCGGCTCCCGGCGCGACCTCTGGGCGGCATTCGGGGTGGTTGTCGGCTCGGTGTCGGCGACCTGCCTGGTCTGAGCACTCACCCTGGCCCCGAAGCACGGTGATGCGATCCTCTCCGCGGGGCCGGCCCTCACCTGGTGGCACCTGCGTGCCCGGGTGACAGTCGCGGCAAGCGGCCGAGTCCTGTTCTGCGAGAACCCCCGTGTGCTCGAGGCCGTTGCGCAGTCCGGTCGCATCGACGTCGGTCTCGTCTGCACGAGCGGTCGCCCCAACCTCCCTACCCAGGAGGTGCTCACTCGGCTCGCCGCCGCAGGTACGTCATTGATCTACCGCGGAGGCCCAGACCGGCCGGGCGTCGCGATGGCGAACGACGCAATGGCGCGGTTCGACGCCCAGCCGTTCCGGATGTCGTGCGCCGACCCCGACCAGACGCCGGGCCCACTACCCCCTCAAGGGTTCGGCGGTCGAGACGTGCTCATCGCCGCGCAGTAGCCACGAGCGACAGTTCGAGGTCCTCGAGCCAGCGCCGGGCACCGATGCCGGAGAGGGTGGAACGGGCTGACTCGACCAGCGGTATCCCTTCCCCCGCGCGTTCCTGACCCACCAGCCAGCTGCCGAGCTCGCCGGTGGAGCGGGCGCTGAAGGCAAGCGCCCCCCACTCGTCATAGAGGTCGAGCGCGTGGGTCAGCAGTCGCTCGACGTCCTCGGGAGGTGCGCCGTCGCGCTGGGCGACGACAGCGGCATAGCGGGCGCGGTGGGCCCGGAGCCCGAATGGGAGCGCGGCGTTGACCGAGTCGACGAGCTCGAGCACCTGAGCTTCTTGTTGGCGGTCGCCGACCGCGAGAGCGAGGTCCATAGCCAGCGCGAACAGGTGGTGGAAGTCATCGTTGACGCCGACATATGCCTCGGCTGCCAGGACCGCATGGCGCAGGGCTGTCTGAGGGTCTCCGCCGATGACACTTCGATGCGCGCGGGCGAAGTGGAGCCAAGCTCGGTCGAGGACGATCGGGAGGTCCTGCTCCGAAGGTGGGAGGAAGGAGTCGTCAGCCGTCTCGCCACGGGCTGACGCGAGCATGGCGTCGATCGCCATGGCGCAGGCGACGTCACCACCGGGCATCCATAGGCGCTGGCTCCCCATGAAGACTCCCATCTCCTGCCACTCGCCGCGGACCCAGAGGGCGAGGGCGAAGTTGAGGTCAGCCACCGAGGCCCACAACGTGATGCCGGTGCGACGCCCGGCGACGATGGCCTCGCGCCCCGTCTCCACGGCGCGCGCGGCGTCGGTTCCGATGAAGTAGGCACATCGGTTCACCAGCGCCCTCGCGAGCTGGAGGGGGAGCTGGTGCTCGCGCGCGATCTGAGCGGTGGTGTCGATGAGGGTGCTGGAGATGGTGTAGACCCCCGCCTCCTGGTAGCGCAGGGCAAGGGCAAGCGTGACGTTTGCGATGTCGATCGGGTTGCCGAGCTTCTCTGCGAGTCGCGCCCGGTCATCGAGAATCCGCACCATCTGGTCGGGAAGCTCCTGACGAGAGAACTGCGTGAGCAGGGCTTCCGAGAGGTCGAGCGAGGCTCGCGTGGCGTGCGGGTCGTCCTTGTGCTTGAGCCAGAGCGGCCAAGCGATCTCGTGGGCTTCCTCGAACCTGTTCTGTCGAGCAAGGGCGGTTGCGCCTTTGGCGGCCGCGGACGCCGCCGCGATCTCCTCCCCCTCCCCCAGCAGTGCGGCGGAGGCCAGTGCCGCAACGTCGGCGGCTTCCACCCAGAGGGTGGCATCGAGGAGGACACCGGCGAGCTCGGCGCGCAGGCGGGCCAGGGAGGCCGGATCGGTCTCCTGCCTGATCGCAGTGCGCAGGTGCTCGACGGAGTCGTCGAGCAGACCAAGGGAGCGCGCCCGCCTGGCCGCCACGAGGAGGAGCGAGATCGCTGCTCCCCGAAGCTGGGAGACGTCGTCATCGCCGGGGAGCGCCTTGATCGCGTCGAGGTGGTGCTGCGCGAGGACTGCTGCCTGGTCGCTCGCGAGGTCCTCGACGGCGCCGTAGGCGTCGATGATCGCGAGATGGATGCGTTTGCGCTCCCGCATCGACAGCGTGGCGTAGGCGACCTGGTGGACGACGGACTGCCGGAACGAGTAGCGGCCGAACTCGGCACTGAGCCGACTCGACTGGCGCTCGAGGATCTGCAGGTGCACCAGCTGTTGGAGCACGTCGTTGATGTCCTCGACGGTGGGGCACAGTTCGGCGATCCGCTCCTTGCCCAGGGTGGCTCCGAGCACCGAGGCGACGTTGACCACGTGGTGCTGGTCGGGGCTGAGCGCGTCGAGGCGGGCGGCAACGAGTGCTTGGAGCGATGCCGGGGCTGCTATCGACTCGAGGTCGAGCGGGTTGTTCGTCGCCAGGACGTAGACCCCACCCCTGGGGACCACCAGGTCGCGGTCGATGAGGGAGCGGACCGTCTCCACGGCATACAGAGGGATTCCCTCTGCGCGGTCGACCAGCCCCGCTCTGGTGCGGTCGGAAAGGCCGGAGACCAGCCCGTCCAAGAGCGTGGCCATGGCGTCATCGTCGAGGCTGGAGGCGTGGATCACGGTCGAGTTGCGATGCGTCGCAAGGGACATGCGTCGTTCGAGGAGACCGGGTCGGGTCATCATGAGCACCAGGAGCGGGACGGTGGCCCAGGTGATGAGGTGCTCCACGAATTCGAGCAGTCCATCGTCTGCGTACTGGGCATCGTCGATCACGATGACGACGGGTTTGGACCCGTCGCCGAGCCGCTCGAAGAACGCAGTCCAGGCGGCGAAGAGATCCTCCTTGGGGAAATCCTGGGTCGCGAGCCCGAGCAACACCTCCAGGCGTGGCTTCATCCACTCGCGTTCCTCGCCCGTCACTCCGTACTTGCTCAGTGCCGTCTCGAGGAGCGCGCCCGGTTCTTGGTCGGGGTCACCGCCATCCGCCGACATCCGTCCACGCACCGCCTCGGCGACGGCCCAGAACGCCACGCCCTCGCCGTATGCGAGGCAGCGCCCCGTGTGCCACATGACAGAGTCGGTGAGCCCGTCGATGTACTTCTCGAACTCCCATGCCAGACGGGTCTTGCCAACGCCCGCTTCACCGTCCACGAGCAGCAGCGCCGGTCGGCGCGACGCCTCCGAGGAGTGGAAGAGCTCCTTGACCAGCCTGAGTTCACGGTCTCGGCCGACGAGCGGCGCCTCGAGACCGTCGGCCCGCTGGGCACCGCCGCGGGCGGCGACGACGGCCCGGGCGCTCCACAGGGGCATCGGGTCCGCCTTGCCCTTGAGCAGGTGGCTGCCGACATCGGAGTAGGTGATTGCCGCCGCCGACAACAGACGCGTGGTCTCGTCCACCCAGACCTGGCCGGGGTTCGCGACCGACTGCACCCGGGATGCCGTGTTGACGGCGTCCCCTGCGACCATCCCCTGGTTGACCGCGCCGACGGTGACGGCGACCTCGCCGGTGACGATGCCGACCCGTCCTGCGAGCCCGGTCAGCCCCTGGTCGTCACCGATGTCGCCGATGGTCGTGACGAGTTCGAGCCCCGCGCGGACCGCGCGCTCGGCGTCGTCCTCGTGGGCGATGGGCACGCCCCACACGGCCATCACGGCATCGCCGATGAACTTCTCGACCGTGCCGCCATAACGGCCGATGATGCGGCGGGCCTCGTCGAAGTAGTGGGTCAGCAGCTCTCGAGTCTCTTCGTGGTCGCGAGCCTCCGACAGCGTCGTGAACCCGACCAGGTCGCAGAAGAGCACGCTGGTGACACGCCTCTCGGAGACCGGACCCGACCCGCCCAGCCCACCGGCATACGGGGGTGTGACAGCATCTCCTGTTGCTCCTGCGGGCGTCCCGCACTGGCTGCAGAACCGGGCCCCGGCCGCCAACGGCGCCGAGCACTGCGCACAGTTCGCGTTGAGGGGCGATCCGCACTGGTTGCAGAAGAGCCCGCCGGGAGGCTGGTCGACGGCCCCGCACGACTGGCACGCGCTCATATCCGGCCCAGTCGCCGGGTCACCACGTCGTTTGCGGTCGTCAGTGACTCCTCACTCCCCGTGACGGCATCGAGGAAGTCCTCGCGCGCGATCGTGAGGAGCTCGGTCTCTTCCTCCGCGGTGACGGTGGCGGTGCGGGGGACGTCTCGCAGCAGACCGATCTCGCCGAAGAACTCGCCCGGGCCCTCGTGCCGGAGCACCTCACCGGCATGGGTGACCTCGACGCGGCCGCTCTCGATGATGAAGAACAGGTCCGAGTCCTCGCCCTCGCTCAACACCCGGGCGCCTGCGACGACGGTGCGCCGACCCATGCCGCGAGCCAGCGACTCGACCGCGGCCTGGCTCATCGGCGCGAAGATCGGGATGCTGCGCAACAAGGTGGCACCCTCCGGCGGGCGGAGGGTGGCGTCAAGGCGCAGGCAGCGGGGGAGGAAGAGCAGGCTGGGGATGCCCACGAGAAGTGCCAGCGCGGTCAGGGCCCAGCGGATGCCGAAGTGTCCGACCGCGAAGGGCATGATGAATGCGCCGAGGGCCATCCCACCGATGAGAGCACCCTCATAGGCCCCGAACACGCGACCCAGCACGGCATCCGGGGTGAGTCGCTGGACGATCGTCACGAAGTTGACGTCGACGAGCGGGTTACCGAAGCCCAGCAGGATCACAGCCGCGAACACTGCGACCGGCGAGGGCCAGACGGCGACCAGGATCAGGGGCAGGGACCAGAGAACCGTGCCCCGCGCGAGGTCGCTGGCCAGCCGGTTCCGCGCCGAACGCGCGATCGCGAAGAAGCCTCCGGCGATCGCGCCGACGCCGAACATCGAGTCGACGAAACCCACACCCTCTGGGCCCGTGCCGAGGATCTCGACCGCGAAGAGGACGCTGAACACGACCGACGCCCCAGCCACCACGGTCTGCGCGGTCGTGAGGATGGCGATCATCACCAGGTTGCGGTCCTTGGCGATGTGGACGAAGCCACCCGCCATCTCGGAGAGCATGCCCTCCTTCTCCTGCGCGGGGTCCTTGTCGTCGGTCGACCCAACGGTGTCCTTGGCGACAGGCCGGATGCCGAGCACGAGGACTGCGGAGAGGACGAAGGTGAGGGCGTTGAGGACGAACACGGTCTCGACGTTGGTCACGGTGACGAGCAGCGCGCCGAGCGCGGGGCCGATGAAGAACGCGAGGCTCTCCAGGGTGCTCGAGGCGCCGTTGGCCGCGGTGAGCTCTTCGGGCTTGTTGGTGAGGGACGGCATCCACGCCATCTGGGCTGGGCGGAACACACTGCCGATGACTGCCACCATCGTGGCCAGGACAAGGGTGAGGAGGACCGGAGCGTCGACGATGATGCTCAGCGTCGCGAGAATGATCAGGACAGCGCGCAGGATGTCCGAGGTGACGAGGACTCGCTTGCGGTCGAACCGATCGGCCAAGCTGGCCCCGAAGGGCGAGACCACGGCCATGATCAGGAGCCGCACCGCCATCCAGCCGCCGATCAGACTCGCGCCGCCCACGCCGTAGGCCCACACGATGACGGCCGTGGAGTAGGCCCAGTCGCCGATCATCGACCCCGCCAGCGCGAGTTCGATGCGGCGCAGCGCAGGGTTGACGAACACCGAACTCAGGGAGGTCCAGGTCTCGTTGATCGCAGCGCGCAGCACATCGACCGGCGCGCCGGTGCGCTCGGCTTGAACCCCCATGCGGGCACCCCTTCAGGTCGGACACAGGTCACGTCGGGCCAATGTCATCATGGTGCGCTGTGCCGGCGGTGTCCATGGCCCTTTTGGGCTATGTCCAGTGGAGGTTTCTATCCGTATGAGAGCCCTTGGGCGAACTTTCCGTGGTGAAACGCAACTGCTGTGACCAGTGTGACTGGCTGAGGTGAAATGGGGCGAATTAGATTCTGCTGTAGGCGAACTCGCCACTCTCGGTCCTTGTTTCTCGAACGAGTGTCCGATAGAATGTCGGGTATGGACCAGCCCTTGATGAGCGTCGCGGAGACCCGCTCGGCGCTGGAGGCTGCCCGGGTCGCGTTCGCCGGTTTCGGTC
>JBDSVV010000096.1:0-2769 GCA_039927035.1 Ornithinibacter sp.
TCACCGCTCAGGCGGGGGTTTTCACCCACGTTCGCGAGGGCGGGCGCCTCAGGTGCGGTTCGTGAAGGCGATGGAGACCTCGCCGTCGTCCCACACCTCCACACCGGTGAGTGACCCGGCCGAGACCGCGACGCGGCGACGGCGGTCCGCCGGCGCGCCCAGCAGGTGCCCCAGGACCATCCGCACGGCGTCGTCAGGGCACACCACGACGGTCGTGCCGCCACGAGTCATCACCCGATCCCACGCGGCAAGCACCCGGTCGGCAGTCCCTGACCAGTCGGCGTCGACCACCGCCTCCGCACCCAGAGCAGAGGCGACCTCGGCAGCGGTCTCGACGGCGGCATCCGAGGATGCCGTCACCAGGCATCGGGGCGCGGACCCCAGCAGGTGCGTGAGCGCAGCCGAGGCAGCGGCCCGGGCGCCGGAACCGGCGGCCTGGGCCACCAGGACCACCCGCACGGGGATGCCCGGAGCGGCGGCCACGGGGTCGCAGGCGGATGCCGTGGGCTCGCGCTCGCCGGGAGCGGGCTCCTCATCGGCCCCGGCATCGGCACCCAGCATGCGGTCGATCGTCAGACCGTCCATCCCGTCGTTGGACAGGGCGTCGGCATCCTTGTTCTTCTCCCGCGGGATCCACTCGTAGCGCACCGAGCCGCCCGCACGGATGAACTCCGCCGCCACCTCGCGGGCCTCCAGGGCCAGGCGTCGCATGTCCTCGTGCTTGATCTTCCAGCGACCGGACATCTGCTCGACGACGAGTTTGGAGTCCATCCTGGCGAGGACGTCGGCGCCGGAGTCGATGCGCGCGGCCGACTCCAGGCCCGCGATGAGTCCTCGATACTCGGCGACGTTGTTGGACACCTTGCCGAGCGGGGCCGCGCGCTCCGCGAGCAGGGCACCGGTGTCGGCGTCGCGGACCAGCGCGCCGTAGCCACCCACCCCGGGGTTGCCGCGCGACCCACCGTCGGCCTCGATCGTGAGTCGGCGGCTCACAGCCCGGACTCGGGCGTGCGCACGAGGATGCGACGGCACTCCTCGCACCGGACCACCTCGTCCTCCGCTGCCGTGCGGATCCGGTTGATCTCCACGGGGTTCAGCTCGAGCTGGCAGCCCCCACACCGTCGCTGGCGCAACGCGGCCGCGCCGGTTCCCCCGGAGGAGGTGCGGATCTTCTCGTAGAGCGCGAGCAGGTCGGCGCCCACCTCGTGAGCGAGCTCCTCGCGAGGGTGGGCCACGGTCGCGGCCTCGCCGTCCAGCTCTGCCAGGCGCGCGTCACGAACCGCCTCCAGTGCCCCGATCCGTTCCCCGAGCTCCCCGCGACCCCGGTCGAGCTCGGCGATGTCGGACTCGATCGACTCGGCGCGCTCCATCACCTCGAGCTCGACCTCCTCGAGCTCGGCCTGTCGTCGAGCCAGGGACGTCAGCTCGTGCGAGATGGCCTGGAGGTCCTTGGCCGAGCCGGTGCCTGCGTCCAGGCGTGCCTGGTCACGGGCTGCGCGATCGCGCACCTGCTGAACGTCGGCGTCGGCCTTGCGCACCTCGCGCGCGATGTCGTCGAGCTCGGTGCGGAACCGGATCAGCTGGTCGTCGAGGAGCCCCGCCTTGCCGCCGAGGTCCGCGAGCTCGGCCAGCTGCGGGAGGTGGGTGCGCGCGTGCGCGATCTGGTCCAGGCGAGTGTCGATGGCCTGGAGGTCCAGGAGCCGCTGTTGGCGGGCGGACTCGGCGATCACGGCATACCTCCCGGGTCGGCACCGACGACGAAGGTCCACGGGTCGGTGCGCACTGTGCTGATGTGGGTCTCCACCCTAGCGACGTCCGCACCCAGTGCATCGCGCAGCGCTCGCTCGGCGCGGGCCAGCCAGACCTGCTCGCTGGCCCAGTGCCCCGCGTCCACGACGTAGGGCGGACCGCCGCGCGACTCCTCGCGCGCCTCGAGAACCGCGTGGTGGCGCAGGTCGGCCGTCACGTAGACGTCCGCGCCGCTGGCCCGCACCGCGTCGAAGAGGTCATCGCCTGCGCCACCGAGCAGCGCGACCCGGCGCAGCACGGCATCCGGCGGACCAGCGACCCGGATGCCGCCCGCAGCCTCGGGCAGGCGGCTCGCCAGCCGCTCCACGAACGTGCGCAGTGACACCTGCTCGGACAGGTCGCCGACGCGACCCATCGGCTGACCCTCCGAGATCGTGAGCGGCTCGTGCTGGGCGAGCCCGCAGGCGTCGGCGAGTGCGACGCAGACCCCCTCGGCCGCGACGTCAGCGTTGGTGTGCGCGACGTGGAGGGCGATCCCACCAGCGAGCAGGCCACTCACGCTGGCACCCTTGGCCGTCGTGGTCGCGACGCTGTGGACTCCCCGCAGGAGGAGCGGGTGGTGGGTGAGCAAGAGGTCGGCACCGGCCTCGCGCGCCTCCGCGATGACCGCCAGCGTCGGGTCCACGGCGAGGTGGATGCGGCGCACGGGCTGGTCCAGGTCGCCGGTGACGAGCCCGACCCGATCCCAGGACTGGGCGCTCTCGGGCGGGTAGAGGCGGTCGACCACGGCGACCACCTCGCGCAGGCGCAGCGGCTCGGGGGGATCGCTCATGTGGGCCCGGCCGGGATCGAACCGACGACCTACGCGGTGTAAACGCGGCGCTCTACCAGCTGAGCTACAGGCCCGTGACGGCGTGACCTCCCGCGGGGGATCCTGCCGACCGCCAACATTCTGTCAGGAGGTCGCCGGGTCAGGAGATCGCGGCCACCTCGAGCGGCAGCGAGGTGAAGTCGCGCCGC
>JBDSVV010000097.1:0-4664 GCA_039927035.1 Ornithinibacter sp.
GGGTCCTCGCGACCTACAACACCAGCGGGTCCGAGGACTACCTCGTGCACGTGGCAGCCAGCGGGTCCGATGCGCTGCGGGACTTCGTGCTCGACCACATCGCGAACCGGCCTGGCGTCGTGCACGCCGAGACCAGCCTCATCTTCGAGTCCACCCGCGGCGTCGGCCTGCTGCCGGGGGTGTCGGGGTGAGCGGTACGACCGGAACTGCGGGTGGCACGGCCGACAAGCCCTGTGTCTTCTTCGCCGACGCGGGCGAGTTCGGGCGGTGGCTGCAGACCCACCACGACTCCGAGACCGAGCTGTGGATGGGCTTCTACCGCAAGGGACACCCGGATGCCGGTCTGACCTGGGAGGCCGCCGTCAGGGAGGCCTTGTGCTGGGGCTGGATCGACAGCATGGCCCAGGGCATCGACGAGCACACCCGGCGCCAGCGCTGGACCCCGCGCAAGGCGGCCAGCAACTGGTCGACCGTGAACATCGCCGCCGTCGCCGAGCTCACCGAGCAAGGACGCATGCAGCCGAGCGGGCTCGCTGCCTTCGAGAGACGCCGCGAGGACCGATCGGGGGTCTACGCCTACGAGAACCGCGAGCTCGAGCTCGACGCCGCGTATGCCGCAGAACTCGTGGCAGACCCTGCCGCCACCGCCTTCTGGGACATCGCCACACCGGGCTACCGCAAGGTCGCCGTCAACTGGGTGATGAGCGCCAAGCAGGCGCGCACGAGGGACTCGCGGATGGCACAGCTCATCGACGACAGCGCCCACGGCCGGCTCATCAAGAGCCAGCGCTATGGCACACAGCCGACGTGGGTCGCGAGGGCCGCAGCAGCGGTGGAGGCCGCCCGCCTAGGGTGAGCCCGTGACCTACACCGCGCGCGACCGGGAGCGCTGGGTGGCCGAGGACCCGGCCCACAAGCGGGCCGACCGCGACGACTTCGCGCGCGACCGCGCCAGGCTGCTCCACTCCGCGAGCCTGCGCCGCCTCTCGGCCAAGACACAGGTGGTGCAACCGGGCAGCGACGACTTCGCGCGCAACCGCCTCACCCACTCCTTGGAGGTCGCGCAGATCGGGCGCGAGTTCGGGGCCGCGCTGGGCTGCAATGCTGACGTCGTCGACACCGCGTGCCTGGCCCACGACCTCGGGCACCCGCCCTTCGGGCACAACGGGGAGCTCGCCCTCGACGGGGTCGCGCGCGACATCGGCGGGTTCGAGGGCAATGCCCAGACCCTGCGCGTCCTCACCCGGCTCGAGGCCAAGCGCCAGCACCTTGACGGTCGCTCGGCAGGGTTGAACCTCACCCGGGCCTCTTTGGATGCCGCGACGAAGTATCCGTGGCGGCGAGGGCAGGGCCCCCATCCCACCGTGAAGTTCGGGGCCTACGAGGACGACCAGGACGTCTTCGACTGGTTCCGCGAGGGCGTCCCCGAGGGGCGTCGGTCCTTCGAGGCCGAGGTGATGGACTGGTCGGACGACGTGGCCTACTCGGTGCACGACGTCGAGGACGCCATCGCGTCGGGATGGCTCGACCCGCGGCGCCTGCGCGAGCACGACGACGTCGAGGCGGTGCTCGCCGTCGCCGGTCAGGTCTATGAGCCCGCTCTGGGGCGTGACGACCTCGGGGCTGCCCTGGGCCGGGTGCTCGCGACCGACGCCGTGCCACAGGACTACGACGGGTCTCGCCGCTCGTTGGCCGCGCTGAAGGACATGACCTCGCGCCTCATCGGCCGTTTCGTGGGGTCCGTCGAGCGGGCCACGCGGGCCCAGCACGGCTCCGGGCCGATGACGCGGCACGGTGCCACGCTCCTGGTGCCCGTGGAGTCCAGGGCCGAGTGTGCCGTGCTGAAGGCGGTGGCGGCACACTACGTCATGTATGCCGCGGAGCGGGTCGATCTCTACGTGCACCAACGCGAGGTGGTCGTCGACCTGGTGCACGCCTACGAGCACGATCCCGACCGCCTCGACCCCGACCTGCGTCCGGACTGGGAGTCGGCCGGCGACGACGGGGCAGCCCTGCGGGTGCTCGTCGACCAGGTGGCCTCGCTCACCGACGTCCGGGCCCTTCACCTGCACCGCACCTGGTGCAGGCCGGACACGGGGTAGGGGCCTGCGCCACCTACACTCACGGCATACGGGAGGAGGCGGCAGTGACAGGTCGGATCAGGGCCGAGGACGTCACGAGGGTCAAGGAGCGCACGTCCATCGAGGACGTCGTGCGCGACCACGTGACGCTGCGCCCCGCCGGGGTCGGCTCGCTGAAGGGGCTGTGCCCCTTCCACGACGAGAAGACGCCGAGCTTCACCGTGCGACCGTCGGTCGGCAGCTACCACTGCTTCGGGTGCGGGGAGGGCGGAGACGTGCTCTCCTTCGTGCAGAAGGTCGAGCACCTCACCTTCGCCGAGTCCGTGGAGCGCCTCGCCGGCAAGCTGGGCCTTGAGCTGAGCTACGAGGACGGCGACGGGCCGCGCCGCGACGGGGCCTCCCTCGGCAAGCGCTCCCGACTGCTGGAGGCCCACCGGGTCGCGCAGGAGTTCTACGAGGGGCTGCTCCTGGACACCGGGCGCGTCGAAGGGCGGGCAGGCCGGGACTTCCTGCGAGAGCGCGGCTTCGACTCTGCGGCCGCCCAACGGTTCGGCGTCGGTTTCGCGCCCCGCGACGGCGAGGCGCTCACCCGCCACCTGCGAGAGCGGGGGTTCACCGAGGACGAGATGGTCGGGGGCGGCCTGTCCGGGCGGGGGAGTCGCGGGCTCTACGACCGCTTCCGGGGGCGGTTGGTCTGGCCGATCCGTGACACCACCGGTGACACCGTGGGCTTCGGCGCCCGCCGGCTCTTCGAGGACGACCGCATCGCCGCGAAGTACCTCAACACCTCCGAGACGCCGATCTACAAGAAGTCGAGCGTGCTCTACGGCCTCGACGCCGCGAAGAAGGCCATCTCCACCGGCCGGCGCGCCGTCGTCGTCGAGGGCTACACCGACGTCATGGCGGCCCACCTCGCCGGGGTGGAGGAGGCCGTCGCGACGTGCGGCACGGCCTTCGGGGTCGACCACATCAAGATCCTGAGGCGGATCATGCGCGACGAGGCCGACGTCTCCCCGGCCCGGGTCGTCTTCACGTTCGACGGCGATGCTGCCGGGCAGAAGGCGGCGATGAGGGCCTTCGGTGAGGACCAGCGCTGGGCCGCACAGTCCTTCGTCGCCGTGGCCCCCGACGGCATGGATCCCTGCGACCTCCGGTTGGCCAAGGGCGACGCCGCGATCCGGGCCCTGGTCGACGGCGCGGTGCCGATGTTCGAGTTCGCCGTGCGCACCACGATCGCGCGCTTCGACCTCGACACCGCCGAGGGTCGCGTCGAGGCGATGAAGGCCGTCGCCCCGATCATCGGCTCGATCCGCGACACGAGCCTGCGCCCCGAATACACCCGCACCGTCTCCGGCTGGCTCGGCATCGAGGTCGAGCAGCTCGCGACCGCGGTCAAGCGGGCTGGGCGGCTGCGCACCGACGACGCTCCCGAGCAGTCACGCACCCCCGCCGGCACCGACGAGGTTCCCGAGCCCGGCCCGGGGGAGGGGGCGACCCTGCCGGTGCCAGACCTGCGCGACCCGCTGGTCTTCGCCGAGCGCCAGCTGCTCCAGGCGCTCGTGCAGTATCCGCAGCAGTTCGACGCAAGCGCGATCGCCGACCTGCCGACCGACGCGCTGACGGCACCGGCACACCGGGCGGTGCTCGACGGCATCCAGATCGCCGACCTGTCGGTGCGGGGGAGGTCTGAGGCAGCGTGGGTCACGGCGGTCACCGAGGGCGCGCCGGTGGCGGTGCGCGGGCTGGTGACCGAGTTGTCGGTGGCGCCGCTGCCCACGCGCTATGACGCCTCCACCAGCCTGCCGCCGCAGCGATATCTCGACTCCCTGCTCATGGGGGTGCGCGACGCCCACCTCAGCCGGCGGATCGCCGACGCGATGGCGTCGGTGCGCCGGGTGCAGAGCGACCCGGCGGCTGCTGAGGGCGAGCTGCGCGAGCGCACCATGACGTTGCACCAGCTCGAGCTGGAGCGGATCAGGCTGCGGGAGTCCGTGTCGTGAAGCGCCGGTGGTCTGGTCTGCGCCCACCGCCCGTGCCCCGGGAGGTCGCGGCGGCGATCGGTGCCGCGCCGGCGGAGAGCCTGCTCGCCTGGGCGGTCGAGGCCGCCACCGGCACCACGGTCGTCGCGGGACGCCACCGCCTGTACGCCGTGCGCGCCGCACCTGAGGGCGCGATGCTGACCCTGGAGCGCCCGTGGCACCTGGTGGACTCCGGCACGTGGAGCGGTGAGGACGCCCTCCTGACGATCACCTGGGTCGACGGCGAGCCCGACACCCGCTTCGCACTGACACAACCGGGCATGCTGCCCGAGACGCTCCGAGAGCGGGTGCAGGCCTCGGTGGTCATCGCCGAGACCATCGACCTCACGGGGCGGGGCAAGGCCAAGGTGGTGGTCCGCACGGTCCTGGAGACCCGGGAGCTGGTCTCGCAGGCCGTCCTCGGGCGGGGCGTGCGCAGCACCGATCCGGGGGTGGCAGAACAGGTCGCAGCCGGGTTGGCGCGGGTGCGCGAGCAGGTCGGTCTGGACTGACCGACCGGTTTCGTCGGCGGGTTCGCTCTTTGCTATCGTTGCGACGCGCTACC
>JBDSVV010000098.1:0-4131 GCA_039927035.1 Ornithinibacter sp.
GGTGGCCTCGAGGCGGGCCAGGGCCTCGCGTCGCTCCTCCGCGTGGTCGACGATGCGCTCGACGTAGCCGTGGGCATACCCGTCGGCCTGGTCCCACGGCTCGTGCGCCGCTGCTCCGGACAGGTGCGCCAGCTCGGGCACCCACTGGCGCACGTAGTCGCCGTCGGGGTCGAAGCGCAGCCCCTGGGTCACCGGGTTGAACACGCGGAAGTAGGGCGAGGCGTCGGTGCCCGTGCCCGCCACCCACTGCCATCCGTGGTTGTTGGAGGCGATGTCGCCGTCGATCAGGTGCTCCATGAAGTGTCGTGCACCCACCGGCCACCACACGTGGAGGTCCTTGGTGAGAAAGCTCGCCGTGATCATCCGCACCCGGTTGTGCATCCACCCCTCCGCGAGCAGCTGGCGCATGCCGGCGTCGACGACCGGGTAGCCGGTGCGCCCTGTCCGCCAGGCCTCGATGGCGTCCTCGGGCTCGTCGTATCGCATTCCCGAGAGCGCCTGCCTCAGGTCGTGCCAGCTGCTCCGCGGCTGGTGCCACAGCACGTCGGCGTAGAACTCACGCCACGCCAGCTCACTCTCGAAGGTGTGGGCCCCCTTGCCGCCCGCCCCCGCCAGGTCTGCGAGCAGGGTGCGCGGGTGCAGCACGCCGAGCTTGAGGTAGGGCGAGAGCCGGGAGGAGCCGTCGATGTCGGGCCGGTTGCGGTCCTGCGCGTATGCCGTGAGCGGACCGTCGCGGAACACTCGCCAGCGACGCATGGCTGCCTCCTCGCCGGCCTCCGGCAGCTCGGGCAGGTCGGGGACCGCGAGCGCCTCCCTGATCGCCGCGGTGGCATCGGCGTCCTTGCGAGCGTGCCGGATCGGAAGGTCGCGCGGAGTCGGTGCGGGCTCAGGCCACCCGTGGGCGCGCCACGCCTTCGAGAACGGGGTGAAGACCTTGTAGGGCTCGTCCGTGCCGTTCACCACCAGACCCGGCCCCACGGCATACGGGGTGCCCGTCTCCACCCAGTCGATGCCCGCGGAACGGAGCCGCCCGGCCACCACCTCGTCGCGGCGACGCCCGGCCGGCGTGGTCTCGCGGGAGACGTGCACGCTGGTGGCGCCCACGCGCCGCGCAAGGTCGGGCACGGCGGTGCGCGGGTCGCCGTGCACGAGGGTGAGGGCCCCGTCGAAGGCGACCTCGGTCGCCTCGAGGGTGGCCGCCAGCCAGGCACGGCGGACGGCGCCCGCGGAGCCCCACAGCCGCGGGTCGACCACGAACGCGACCACGAGGTCGCCGTCGCCCGCGGCGTCGCGCGCGGCCAACAGCGCCGGGTGGTCACCGCGCCGCAGGTCACGACGCAGCCACAGCAGGGAGGTCATCGGCCCGACCTCAGCCGAAGAGGTCGAGCATCGGCTGGAGCAGGAAGAGCATGCCGAGCGACCACACCAGGTGGGTGATGGATGGGCCCAGGATGCCGCCCGTCACCCGCCGCTGCAGGCCCACGACGATGCCCAGGATCGCGGCCGCGAGGATGAGCAGGGGGATCAGGCTGGTGGCGGTGACGAGGGTGTAGACCACCGTGGTCGCCGCGACCGCGTGCTTGCGACCCACCGCCGCGAAGAGCGCCCCGCGGAAGTAGAGCTCCTCCGCGATGCCGTTGACCGCGGTGATCACGGCGACGATGCCGAGCGAGCCGACGCTGGCGTGGGCGAGCAGCTCATCGACCGGGTCGCGCAGCACCGGGATCCGGGCGACGACGACCGACCCGATCAGGAAGATGGCGAGGAGGAGCGCGCCCAGCGCCAAGGACTGGAGCACTGCACGCCCACCGACGTCACCGTCCCGGGTGTGGGCGCGGCCGAGGTGCAGCGGCCCCGACAGGAACGCACCTGCTGCCCAGACGCCGGCGAGCGCGAAGGTCGCGCCGTAGAACGTGGGGTTGCCGGGCTCGATCCGCAGGGCCCAGGCGAGCACCCCGGCACCGGTGACGAGGGTCACCGCCGCGACGATCCGCCGCCTGCGGAACGCGGAGTCGGACTCAGTGTGGTCCCTGGGGACCGGCTCGAGCAGCGACGCGCGCACGAAGGCACGCAGCTCGTTGACCGGGTTGAGCACCGCCATCAGGTCAGGCCCCTGCCTTCGACTCGCGGCCACCGCCGGCCCATGCTGCGTCGGCCGCGGTGATCCGCGCGGGGTCGACGGTGCCGGGTTCGGGGCGGGGGTGGACGTCGTCGCCGGCCACGGCATCGCCGACCGCCTCGTCGTAGCCCAGCGGACCACCCGGCGGCTGGCCGACCATCTCGTCGATGTCGCGCTCGGCGCAGACCACCTCGTGGAGCAGGCTGCCGACGAGCGGCTTGGCGACCCCGGTCGGCACGGGCGTGACGAACCCGACCCACTGGCTCGCGAGGAAGGGCGAGAGGACAGGAACCGTGACGATGCGACGGGGCGTCAACCCCGCGATCTTCGCGAAACGGTCGATCATGGCGCGGTAGGTGAGCACCTCCGGGCCGCCGATGTCGAACGTCCGGTTGACCTCGGGTGGCAGGTGCGCGGCGCCGACGAGGTAGTGCAGCACGTCGCGCACCGCGATCGGCTGGATCCGGTTGTCCAGCCACTTGGGCGTGATCATCACCGGCAGGCGGGTGGTGAGGTGCCGCAGCATCTCGAACGACGCCGAGCCCGCGCCGAGGATGATCGCGGCTTGGAGCACCGCCGTGGGCACCCCGCTGGCCATCAGCAGGTCACCGACCTCCACGCGCGAGGAGAGGTGGTCTGAGAGGTCTCCCTCCGCGGGGTGCAGCCCGGACAGGTAGATGATGCGGCCCACCCCGGCCTGCGATGCCGCCCTGCCGAACGTGCGGGCCAGCTCACGGTCGCGCTCGACGAAGCTGCCCTTGCCGTCCATCGAGTGCAGGAAGTAGTAGGCGACGTCGACGCCGTCGAACGCCTCGGCGAGGCTCGAGACGGAGGACGCATCGCCCTCGACGACCTGGACCCGGTCGATCCAGCGGCGGTCGGCGACCTTTCCGGCATCGCGGGTGAGCACGCTCACGTCCCAGCCCTCGTCGAGCAGCCTCGGCACCAGGCGCGAGCCGATGTAGCCCGTCGCCCCCGTGACCAGTGCCCGGCGAGGGGCGCTCACAAACGGTCCAGGGAGTTCTTCAGCTTCTCGGCGGTCTTGTCACCGAGCCGACCCAGCAGCGGAGCCATCACCGGGCCGAGGAACTTCGCGATGCCGGTGAAGGTGAACTCCGCCTTGTAGTGCACGTTCGAGCCGCCCCCGTCGGCCGGGGTGACGGTGATCGTGTCGCGGCTGGTGGTGGTGTCGTTGCGGCCGACGATGACGAACACGGGCTGGGCGACCGTCTCCACGGTGTAGTCCAGGGAGACCTCGTTGCCCGCGAACTTCGAGACGTTCTTGTAGACAGTGCCGGGGCCGCCGTCACCGGAGACCTTGTCGCACGAGACCGTGCCGGAGTCCCATTCCGTGGCGTTCTCGAAGTCGGCGAGGTAGGCGAAGACGGTGTCGGGTGCAGCGCTCGTCGTGACGGTTCGTTCGATGGTGCTCATGCAGTTGCTCTCCTGGTCAGCCTGATTTGGGCAACGTCGAGGTAGGACGTCGCGAACCCCGCTTCACAGTAGGCGAGGTAGAACTCCCACATGCGCCGAAAGGTCTCGTCGAAGCCCTGGGTCTTGATCTCTGGCCACTCCTCGTTGAACGTTTCCCTCCAGCGGCGCAGCGTCTCGGCGTAGTCGGCACCGAAGGACTGGACCCGCTCGACCCGCAGCGTGGTGGTGTCGCGGTTGACGTCGCGGATCGCCTGCAGCGAGGGGATGAGCCCACCGGGGAAGATGTACTTCTGGATCCATCCGAAGGACCCCTTCGTGGCGAGCAGCCGGTGGTGCTCCATGAGGATCGCCTGGATCGCGATGGCGCCCCCGGGTGCGAGCAGGCTGTCGATCTGCGCGAAGTAGGTCTTCCAGTACTCCTCGCCGACGGCCTCGATCATCTCGACGCTCACGATCGAGTCAAAGGTGCCGGTGACCTCCCGGTAGTCCTGGAGTCGCACCTCGATGCGCTCGGACAGACCTGCCCGCTCGATCCGCTCGAGCGCGAGGTCGCGCTGCTCCTGGGAGAGCGTCACCGA
>JBDSVV010000099.1:0-9207 GCA_039927035.1 Ornithinibacter sp.
GGTCGCCCTGCTGATGGGGAGGTCCGCCGAGGTCGTCACCCCGCAACCAACCACGGGAACGCGGATGGCATTCCGCCCGGCTTCGGCACGACGTCCGGCAGGTTGGCCCTTGAGCCACCGAACCGCCGGACGTCGTGCCGGCAATCTCGGCTACCAGCTCGTCTCGGTGCAGGCTCGGGCGCTGCGCGGCTCGACCTGGATGGTTGCGTGGTCCATCGAGAACCGGTCGCGGAGCACTGCGGCAGCGGCGGTGAGCACGTCGGTGGGGTCGGCCTCGTCGGTGCAGACGATGTGCGCGGTGGCGACGTGCATCCCGGACGTGAGAGTCCACAGGTGCAGGTCGTGGACGTCGACCACGTCGACCACCTCGCGCAGCGCGGACTCGGCGTCCGCCGGGAGGATGCCCGCCGGGGCGTGCTGCCCGAGCACTGCCAGCACCTCGCGCCCCAGGAAGAGCGCGCGCACCGCGACGAACACCGCGATCGCGAGGGCGACGACGGTGTCCCACACTGCTGATCCGGTGGCGGCGACGAGGAGAGCCGCGGCGATCACACCCACCGATCCGACCGTGTCGGCCACGACTTCGAGGTAGGCGCCCTTGACGTTGAGGCTGTCCGAGGCGCCCCCACGCAGGAGCACCAGCGCGACGAGGTTGACGACGAGCCCCAGTCCACCGACGACGAGCATCGGGGTGGTGGCGACGTCGGGGGCCTCCCCGAGCCGACCCACCGCTTCGATGACGATGTATGCCGCGACGCCGAGCATGAGCAGCACGGCCAGTCCGGACGCGAAGACCTCCGCACGGTAGGACCCGAAGGTGCGGCGCCCGGTCGAGTCGGGTCGCACAGCGATCCGGGTCGCGACCAGGGCCGCGCCCAGGGCGACGACATCGGCCGCCATGTGGCCGGCGTCGCTGAGCAGGGCGAGGGATCCGCTGAGCAGGCCGGTGACGAGCTCCACGACGAAGAACACCGCGATGAGCACGAAGGCCACCTGGAGGCGCCAGCGGTGGGCCCCGCCGGCGTGCCCGGAGCCGTGCCCGTGTCCCGTGCCCATCCGCGCCCCCCTCACATCTCGTGCCGCACTCCGAGGCCGACGCGTCGACGGTACCCGCAGCGGTGCGTGGGCCCGGCATCCGGCCGCGCCCTGAACACACCTCGCACGTCGGCACCGTTGGCGTCCGCCGTGGGTCGCCCGAGGGTCGGGCAGCGCACCGTCCGCGACCACAGGAGGTCCGCATGCCGCTTGACAACCTCTTCTACACCGCGGAGATGCAGGGTCCGTTCACCCTCCACTCGATCGGCCGCTTCGGGCTCGAGGACGGGTCGGTGGGGGCGCAGCCGACCTGGGAGTAGGCCGTTCGCTTCCCCGACAAGGTGCTCCGCGCGGTGCTCCACAGCATGGCCGGGCACTTCGCGCCGTTCGGGTTCGAGCGGTCCTACCTCGCCGAGGTCGAGGCCCATCTCACCGAGGTGTCGGCCACCGGGGCCGCAGAGGTCCTGGACTCCGGGGGCGAAGGGCGCTGCGACACGACGGGCTCAGGTCAGCGGTGCATCGGCGCATCTTCTCCTCGGCCCTCGGCCCTCGGCCATCGGCACGGCTTGGTCCTCACGTCGTGCGGCCCGGAGTCGGAGCCGTTCCGTTGAGCGAGTGGTCGGGTTCGAGGGGCTGGAGCCCGCCGAGGCTCTCGGCGACCACGACCGCGCTGTCGCCGGCCGCCAGTCGAAAATCCGTCGGTGGGTTGGCCAGGGTGCGGCCGTCCCGGGTGACGGCGAGCAGCGTTGCGCTGTGCTCGCGGCGCAGATACGCGGAGAGGTCGTCCACGGTGAGGTCGAGGCAGTCGTCGGGCACCTCGACGCGGTAGAGCTCGGATCCCTCGCCTCCGGACACGATGTCGGTCACGAGCGCGGCGAGGCCGGGGTAGAGCGCCGTGCGGGCCAGCAAGCGCGAGGCCAGCATGGAGGTCACCAGGATCTCGTCGGCATGGGCTCGGCGCACGTGCTCGACATGCTTGGGGTTGTTGACCTCGACGACGGTGCGCACGTGGGGTGCCATCGTCTCGATCGCGAGGACGGTGAGGATCGAGCGCATGTCGGACTCGTCCGTGGAGTCGCTCGGGCAGATGATGGCTGCCGCGGCGTCACTGATCCCAGCCCGTTCGAGGTCCTCCGAGCTCGTCGTGTCGCCGCGCACGAAGTAGAAGCCGCCCCCCGCGGGGCTGCGGTCGGCCTCGTGGAGCACGACGACCTTCACCCCGAACTCATCGCTCCGGAGCTCCTCCACGAGCTCGCGGGCGGTGGCGTTCCACCCGCAGACGACGACGTGGTCCCGATATCCAGCTGCACCCATGCCTTGGCCCTCCTTCAGTAGGAAGTCGATGACGAAACCGACGATGGCGGCGGTGAGGGTGGCGACGATGGCCACCCCGAAGAAGGCGAGCAGCCAGCCGATGAGGTAGCTGCCCGCACCGTGGACGTAGCTCGAGTCGCCCGAGCCGATCACGGTGGTCACCGCCCAGTAGGCGGAGCCACCGAGCCCGGCCAGTGACCGCTTCTCGGGCTCCAGCACCGTCACGAGAAAGGCGGCGAGCGAGACGATGATCACCAGGGAGATGGCCAGGGTCCTGAAGAAGTGGAGGTCCAGGCCTTCGCGGATCCGCTGCGCGTGGAATGCGACTCGCTTGATCGTGGGGACGTCGGTGAGTGTGCGGAAGGGCGCGCTGAGCGCCCGGCGCAGCAGTCCCCGCGCCCTCGTCACCTCGCACGCCCGGGCTCGACGTCCATCGCGCCAGTGTGCTGGGTGCGTGATGGCCGCGGCAAGGGCCGAACGGCCCCGACGCTGGGGAGTGGGCCTCGTGAAAGTCGATCTCGCCGTGGCGGAGCGCCTCGATGGCCGTGTAGTGCACCTGCACCACACCGCCCGGTCGTCGGCGGGATGACAGAATCGATGGATGAGCGACGCGGATCTGAGCATCGACGGGCTGCCCGACACCTACACCGCGAGAGCTCCCCGACCTGATGACGGCCCCTCAGTGGTGCGGCTCCTCGAGGAGCACCAGCGCGCGGCGAAGGGGTCGTCAGGGGTCGATGCGGAAGCCGTCACGGGAACCTTGGCGGGCATCGGCTCGTGGACCCGTCGGCAGGCGCTCGTGCATGACAGGGACGATCGGCTCCTCGCGTGGTTGTCCGTGTTCGACCGCGCCGCGGGGCGAACTCTGATCGAGGTGACGGTGGATCCCGCGGTCCCCAAGGAGCGCGCCGACGTCGTCGCCGCAGCACTGTTCGCTGCCGCAGAGCGACACGCCGTCGACATCACCGCGGCCCGAGGTCTGCGCACGACGCTGCTCGACTCCGGTGCATATGCCGACGACGGCCGCCAGCAGGAGTGGCTCGGCGCGGCCGGCTACGAGTGCACGAGGACCTGGCTGCAGATGACCCGCCCCGTGACGGGTGAGGATGCCACGAGACTTCCCCGGCCGCGCGAGGGAGTCTCGGTGCGGACCGTCGATCGTCACGACGACGGGCTGCCGGTGGCCCGTGACCTCCAGGACATCCACCGGGTGCTCGAGGAGTCCTTCCAGGACCACTTCAGCTCCTATCGCGAGAGCTTCCCCGAGTTCGTGATGCGACTGCGCGTTGACCCCGGACACCGCTGGGACCACTGGTGGCTTGCGACCGTCGAGACCGAGGAAGGCACGATGCCCGCGGGCGCGCTCGTGTCGACCGTGATGCGTGCGGACGCCAAAAGCATCGAGGGAAGCTATGTCGACTACATCGGTGTCCATCGCCGGGCTCGGGGTCGCGGTGTCGCAAAAGCATTGCTGCACAGCGTCATAGCAGACGCTGCGCGTCGCGGCCGAAACCGTGTGGGCCTGGAGGTCGACGCGGACTCACCCACCGGCGCCGACGGTCTCTACACCGCGATGGGCTGGGTCCCCGACTACCGCACCGAGTCCTGGCACCGTGATCTGGATGTGTCTTCTCGCCCGTGACGGTCAACGGGCGATGTCGATGACCAGCCGTGTCGGTGTGCTCTCCAGGGAGACCCGGAACGGTCGCTTCTGGCCCAGGACGCCGATGAACGACTGGCCGTGCCCTTCGAAGCCACCGAAGATCGCGTTCGCCTCGGCCACCACCGTGCCGGAAAGTTCTGCTGGGCCGCTGTCGGCAGGTGCCTTCGTGCTGCCGGACGGCACCGACACGTTGGTGACGAGCACCTCGAGATAGGCGTCACCCTTGACTGCAACGGGATCGCCGCTGCCGTCGGACACCGGGGTGTCGACGTAGCGCACGAGATAGGTGGGCGTGCCGGTATCAGCGAAGTCGAAGACGACCCGGTCGTAGCCGGTGTGCTTGCCGACACGCACGCCCGCGCCCGGACCGACGTCGTCTCCCAGGTCGGGGAAGGTGCCACCCTTCTTGTCCTCGAGGTCGAAGCCGGCCGGAACCGAGGTCCCCGCGCTGGTCGAGGGCGACGGTGTGGGGGAGGGACTCGAGGGCGACGGCGATGCCCCGGATGCCGTGGGGCTCGCAGTCGTCGGAGTCGTGACGGTCGGTGAGGGGTCGGGGTCGGTGCTGCACCCGGCCAGCACCACCAGTGCTGCAGTGCCGATCCCGGCGAGTCGTCGTGATGAACGCATGTCCACCTCCCGTTCCCACGGTAGACCCGAAGGGGTGAGGTGCACGATCACGCCGAGGTCACGACCTGAATGATGCTGCTCGGCGAGGTATCTGGGAAGCAGTGGAAGGACTCTTCTCCCCCAGGAAGACCCGAGGAGCCCCCATGTCACCGACCCACGCCATCGCCGATGCCGCCTCGCCCCGGCTGCTCGTGCTCGAGGAGCCGTCCCCTGCTGATGGGCCCGGGACGATCACGCCCCGGCTGGACCTGAACATCGGGACGGCCGTCGGACGCTTCCTCGGTCTCGCCTCGGCGCTACCCGGCACCGCGGTGCACTATGCGGTGAAGGCCAACCCGCACCCGGTGCTGCTGCGCGCTCTGGCCCAGACTGGTTGCCGGTTCGACGTCGCCAGCCCGTCCGAGGTGCACGCAGCGCTGGGTGCAGGTGC
This sequence comes from Ornithinibacter sp., assembly GCA_039927035.1. Taxonomy (GTDB): domain Bacteria; phylum Actinomycetota; class Actinomycetes; order Actinomycetales; family Dermatophilaceae; genus Fodinibacter. Next base: position 5,070 of record JBDSVV010000099.1, read on the forward strand.
CCGCCCCGACCACCTGGTGCACTCCAACCCGGTGGCCCGACGCGACCACCTCGCCGAGGCGCATGCTCTGGGCGTGCGCCTGTTCGTCGTGGACTCGCCGGGAGAGGTCGCCAAACTGGCTGCCGTGGCCCCGGCATCCTCGGTCCTCGCGCGCGTCGTCACCACCGGCTCCGGATCGGACTGGCCGCTGTCGCGCAAGTACGGCTGCACCGTGGACGAGGCGGTCGGTCTCCTGCGGTATGCCGGTGACGTTGGCCTGGTGGCAGCCGGAGTCTCCTTCCACGTGGGGTCACAGCAGCGGGATCCACAGGCCTGGGGCCCGCCAATTCGCTCTGCCGCAAAGGTGTTCGCAGCGGTTCGTGCGGCCGGCCACCACCCCTGGCTCATCGACCTGGGTGGTGGCTTCCCGGCATCCCTCGACGGTGGTGAGCCCGGTGTCGCGGCATACGGCCGCGCCATCCGTGCCCAGCTGCGGGAGGCTTTCGGTGCCGACGTGCCTCAGACGATCATCGAGCCGGGGCGGGGTGTGGTCGGTGACGCCGGCACGGTGGTCACCAGGGTGGTCGGAGTCGTCATGCGGGGCAGCATCCGTTGGGTCTTCATCGACGCCGGGGTGTTCACAGGTCTGGTCGAGACCCTCGACGAAGCGATCCGGTATCGGCTGACGACACCCTCGGTGGCCGGCGCAACCGGCCCCTGCGTGCTCGCCGGGCCGACCTGCGACAGTGCGGACGTGCTCTACGAGACCACGCCGGTGCACCTGCCGCTGGCGTTGGCCGAGGGCGACGAGCTGCAGATCCACAACGCAGGGGCCTACACCACGTGCTACTCCACGGTGGGTTTCAACGGGTTCGCACCGCTGCCGACGGTGGTGGTCTCGTGACCGTCAGGTGGATCGGTCGTCGGTGGGTCAGGGCGCGGAGCGCACGACGATGCGTGCTCCGCCTCGGGGCACGCTGGTGATGTTGCGCACCCGAGGCATCTCGTGGGCAACCGCGTGGACGTCGTAGGTCAACAGCACCTCGCGAAGCACCGCGACGCCCTCCATGAGCGAGAAGCCGGCACCGATGCACCGACGCACGCCGCCCCCGAACGGGAGCCAGGTGTTGGCGGGCGGGGCTGTGCCGGCGAAACGTTCGGGCCGGAATGCCGTGGGGTCGGGGTGGTTGTCCCGGCTCGAGTGGGCGAGCAGGATGGAGGCTGCGACGGTGGTTCCCGCGGGGAGGTCCACGCCGCCGACTCGTGACGGCTGCTGCAGGACCCGCACGACCATCGGGATGACCGGGTGCAGGCGCATCGACTCCTTGACCACTGCCTCGAGGTAGTCGTCGTCGCCGGTGCGTGCCGCGTCGCGGGCCAGGGCGAGCTGTTCTTCGTCGTGACCGACCTCTTGCAGCGCCCAGGCGAGAGCGGTTGCGGTCGTCTCGTGCCCTGCGAGCAGCAGAGTGACCATCTGGTCGCGCAGCTCGGCGTCTGAGAGGCGGTCTCCGTCGGCGTCGACCCGGATGAGTCGGGACAGCACGTCGGTGCGCGTGTCCAGGTCGGGTGCGGCGCGTCGATCGTCGATGAGGTCGTAGACCAGCGCGTCGAGGTCTTGCACGGCCTCCGCCGCGCGGCGCCACATGCCGATGCGACGCAGCGGGGGGAGGGCCCAGCCGAGCAGCACTGCCGGGTTCACGTCGACGACCGAGCGGATGAGCGGTCGCAGCAGCACCAGTCGCGCCTCGTCGGTGACCCCGAAGACGACGCGCATGATGACCTGAAGGGTGAGGGAGTTCATCCGGTCCAGGCTCCGGAACGGCACGCCGGGCTCCCAGGTCACCACCTCGGTCTTCGCGACCTCGGTGACGAGACCCTCATATCCTCGTAGGGCGCGGGTGCTGAAGGCAGGCATGAGGAGGGTGCGTGCGCGGCGGTGCTCGGCGCCGTCGACGAGGAGCAGGGAGTGCTCGCCCATCACGGGACCCAGGATGCTGTTGGCCTCGCCGGCGTGGAAGACGTCCGGGTCGCCGGCGAAGATGTCGCGGATCGCGTCCGGCCGTGAGAAGTACACGATCGGCCGGTCGCCCGGGAGGAGCCGAAGGGTGAAGACGTCGCCGTAGCGGCGGTGCGCCCAAGGGATGAACCGGTGCCGAAAGCGCAGGGTCCCCGAGCTCTGGACGATGCGTGGCAGTCGTGGCCCCGCCGGTAGGAGTGAGGAGTCCGGGGCCGGCACCCGGTGGCGGGCCGCGGGTGCGGTGTGTGCCGCCCGTTCCTGCGCGCGACGAGTGACCTCGCTCTGGTCCATGAGCCTCCGTCCGACTGCCCCATCGTAGGTCGCCCCCCAGAGGGCCCGTCACGAACTGGGTCATCCGGGTGGACACGAGTGACGGCCGCCGTATCGCCTCGGACCGTTCTGCTGCCTGCCGGGGAGTCCTGTGCCGCGCCTGTCTCGGCTCCCCGACCGGCAGGTGCCACACCGACCAGAGCAGGCCGGTGAGGATGCCGGCGCCCCAGCGGGGCAGCATCCTCTCCCAAGGATGGTTGGAGCACTCCGCGCCAGCCGATCTCCTCGGCAGTCGCACCGAACAGCCAGATGCCCGCGATGGCCACGAACGGCATCCCACCGACGCCACGGATGCCGAACGTCCCGTGACCTCCCACCACGGCAAACCCCAACCACAAGAGAACAGCGAAGAGGGCGCACGCCGCCAGCGCGCGTGCGGTGTGTGCAACGGCCTGACGGTTGCTCACGGCGCTCGGCATCAACCCGGCGAGAAGGCGCCGGAAGACGAGCCAGGTGACCAGGGCCGCCAGCGCTGGCCCGTACTGCGCTGGCGCGAGCACGTCGGCGTCAATCGCGAGACCCTCGCGCAGCAGCGCCAGGCCGGATGAGATCACCGCGACCGCCACGACGAACACGGCGGCGACGTCCGGCGTGGCCGGGTCGATTCTCACGCAGAAGATCGGCGCCCACGCGGCACGTTGCGCACGTCTCACTCTCCTGGCGAAGGGGCCGCGACACCGCGGAACTACACGAACCGGTGACGACCGTGCGTCCGGCAGGTGTGCCCCACGGTGGTCATCCTGGCGAACGTTCGACGTGACCCGTCCGGGAACACCACGGCCCCGATCGAAGTTGAGTCGAGTGAACGCAAGTTGGGCATGCTCGGTTTGCCACGGCATCCCGTGTCGTCTAACTTGAGTCCAGAGCACTCAACCTCAGTACGAAGGAGACACCCCACATGGCACGTGCAGTCGGCATCGACCTCGGCACCACCAACAGCGCCGTCGCGGTCCTCGAGGGCGGCGAGCCCACCATCATCGCGAACGCCGAGGGCGGTCGCACGACCCCATCGGTCGTCGCGTTCTCCAAGGGCGGGGAGGTGCTCGTCGGCGAGATCGCCAAGCGCCAGGCCGTGACGAACGCGGACCGCACCATCCGTTCGGTCAAGCGTCACATGGGCACTGACTGGAAGTCCGACGACATCGACGGCAAGAAGTACTCCCCCCAGGAGCTCAGCGCCCGGATCCTGCAGAAACTCAAGCGTGACGCCGAGGCCTACCTCGGTGAGGTCGTGACGGATGCCGTCATCACCGTCCCCGCCTACTTCGACGACCACGAGCGCCAGGCCACCAAGGAGGCCGGCGAGATCGCGGGCCTGAACGTCCTGCGCATCGTCAACGAGCCCACCGCTGCCGCGCTGGCCTACGGCTTGGACAAGGGCAAGGAGGACGAGCTCATCCTCGTCTTCGACCTCGGTGGCGGCACCTTCGATGTCTCGCTCCTCGAGGTGGGCAAGGACCCCGACGACGGCTTCTCCACCATCCAGGTCCGCTCCACCAGCGGTGACAACAAGCTCGGTGGCGACGACTGGGACGAGCGGGTGGTCAACCACCTGCTCACGATCGTGAAGAACTCCTCCGGCATCGACCTGGCCAAGGACAAGATTGCGATGCAGCGGTTGCGCGACGCCGCGGAGCAGGCCAAGAAGGAGCTCTCGAGCGCGAGCTCGACGAACCTGTCACTGCAGTACCTCTCGATGTCCGAGAACGGGCCGATCCACCTCGACGAGACGCTGACCCGAGCCCAGTTCGAGCAGATGACCAAGGACCTGCTGGACCGCACCAAGCAGCCGTTCCAGAACGTCATCAAGGA
>JBDSVV010000100.1:0-2671 GCA_039927035.1 Ornithinibacter sp.
TACTGACGCTGGGTGTACTGGTGCGGACCGGAGTTGTAGCGCACGCAGCCGCCAAGCCCGGCGATCCGCAGCCCCGCGGCCTCAACGACATCCTGGTCGAGGCACTGGGCGCCGAGGGGGCGTGGCCCTTCGCACTCCGCGTCCTCCGCGTCCTCCGCGTCGTAGGTGCCGCGGCGGCGCGCACGACCCGGAGTGAGCTTGGGGTCGTGGTTGCCCGGCACGAAGACGACGGGCACATCGACGCATGAGGCGACGTACTCGAGGTAGTGCCACGGTAGGTCGCCAGCGGAGAGCACCAAGTCGGGGGCGATGTCGCGGAGGGTCCGGGGGAGGAGGTTCGGTGCCTCCTCATCGGCGATCACCAGTACCCGAACCATCCGCCGACCCTACCGAACAGGCGCGCCCGGCACCTTCGACGTTGACAGCAAAACTCATCGACCTCTTGGATGAGGCCCATGAGTGGCCTTGAAGTGCGACACGAGGACGGAGCGCTGTGGCTGACGCTCAACCGACCCGAGCAGTTCAACGCTCTCACCGGCGAGATCGTGCTCCGCGGGACCGAGCTGCTGAGAGCCGCCACCACCCAGGACAAGGTCCGGGTCGTGGTGCTCACTGGCGCGGGGGGCGCGTTCTGCGCCGGCGCCGACCTCGGTGGCGCCGATGCCCGGGAGAGGTATGACGCCGAGTCGGTCGACGCCGCCAACCACCTCATCCGAGCCGTCGTCGAGCTTGACAAGCCGGTCGTGTGCGGGCTCAACGGCATCGCGGCAGGAGTCGGGATGTCGCTCGCTCTCGCGTGCGACCTCGTGGTCGCCCGCGAGTCGGCCGCCCTGACGCTTGCGTTCACCAAGCTCGGACTGATGCCTGACGGCGGCGCCACGGCCACGGTCGCGGCTTCGGTGGGCCGTGCCCGCGCCATGCGCCTAGCTCTGCTCTCCGACCTGCTCTCGGCCAGGGAGGCCTACGACGCGGGGCTGGTCTCATACGTCTTTGCCGACGATGGCTACCTCCAGGGTCTGGAGGAGATCGTGCGCCGGCTCTCCTGCGGCGCCCCGTTGGCGTTCGCCGCCACGAAGAAGGCGGTGAACTCGGCCACCCTCGGCGGCCTCGAGGAGGCGTTCGCCCGAGAACGGGCGGGTCAGGCCGTGCTGCTGCGCACCGATGACGTCGCCGAGGGCATCTCGGCCTTCACCGACAAGCGCCGGGCGGAGTTCCAGGGCCGCTAGCGAACAGAGCAGCGAGTCAGTGCGACCGGCCTCAGCCCGTTGAGAACCAGAGGTCACACCAGGGTGACCCCGGCGTGCCGCATCTCGGCCAGCGCCTTCTCGGTCGTCTCCGGCGCGACCCCCGCACTCAGGTCGACCAGGAGCCTGGTGGAGAAGCCGTTGACGACCGAGTCCAGAGCGGTTGCGCGGACGCAGTGGTCGGTGGCGATGCCGCACACGTCCACCTGTTCGACCTCGTGGCCACGCAGCCAGTCCGCCAAAGCGGTCCCGGCTGGGTCGACGCCCTCGAAGCCGGAGTAGGCGGCCACGTGCTCACCCTTGAGGAAGACCGCATCGAACGGCTGGGGGTCCAGGTTGGGGTGGAAGGCCTCACCGTCCGTCCCCACCCTGCAGTGCACCGGCCACGTGTCGATGAAGTCGGGAGTGCTCGACCAGTGGACACCGGGGTCGATGTGATGGTCCTTGGTGGCCACCACGACGTCGTAGGGGGGAGCCTTGGGGTCCTGGCGCGTCCAGTGGTGCAGCAGGTCGGCGATGTCGCTGGCCACGCGCGCGCCACCGGCGACAGGCAAGGATCCGCCCTCGCAGAAGTCATTCTGCACGTCGACGACGATCAGTGCCCGCTTCATGCTCTGGAGGCTACTCAAAAGCAGGTGGATCTGTCAGCGTCGGCGTGCGCCGTGTCGGTCAGCTGGTCTCGAAGACGGTGCCGATGACCGGTTCGCCTCTGGAGAGCTGACGAGCGGCCAGCGGGAGCTCGTCTCGGGAACGCAGGTGACGCTCGCGTGCTCGTTCCAGTGGCTCTCGCCCGACGACCTCGCCCGCTCGGACGAGTGGAACGAGCAGGGCACGGTCGTCGCCGTCGTCGAAAGCGGGGCGGCCGATGCCGAGCACTTCGGCCTCGGCGACTCCGTCCGGGGACAGGCGGCGCAGGGCATACTTCCGCCCGCCGATCGAGATCTTGTCGTTGCTCTTCTTCGCCACCCCTTCGAGCTTGCCGGTCGTGTCCTCACGAGCCACCAGCTTGTAGACGAAGCCGCAGGTGGGGTGCCCGCTTCCGGTGACCAGCTCCGTGCCCACGCCGTAGCCGTCGACCGGGGCTGAGGCGAGGCCGGCGATCGCGAACTCGTCGAGGTCGGAGGTGACCACGATCCGGGTGTCGTGTGCTCCCATGCTGTCCAGCTGGGTCCGCACCCGCTCTGCGAGCAAGCCGAGGTCTCCGGAGTCGATGCGGACCGCACCCAGCTCAGGACCTGCGATCTCGACTCCGAGACGGACCGCCTCGGTGATGTCGTAGGTGTCGACGAGAAGCGTGGTGCCCTTGCCGAGCGACTCCACCTGAGCGCGAAACGCGTCGGCCTCCGTGTCGTGGAGCAGGGTGAAGGAGTGCGCACTGGTGCCCGCGCTCGGCACGCCGTAGAGCTGACGCGCGCGGAGGTTGGAGG
>JBDSVV010000101.1:0-5867 GCA_039927035.1 Ornithinibacter sp.
CGCTGCCATCCGCTGCTGGCACTCCTCCTCGGGATCAACGCCCACATCAACCACGACCTGGCCCTCGCGATCGTCGATGTCCTCGAGGACTGGGCGGATCTGGACGAGGCAACCCGAGAGACGCGCCGAACGGACCACGAGCACGTGAACAGCATCATCGAGACCACCACGGATGAGGTGCAGCGAGACGTTGTCGCCCGGTGGGCGCCGGGGACCGCCATCCTCGACCTGGTGCTGGGCCCGCTGGACGAGTGGGTGTTCAGCGTCGTGGTGGACTCCTTCCGCGGAAACGTGTGGGTCGACGCGATGACCGTCATGGCCCTCCCGACTGACGGCCGGGGTGCGACCCTGATCGCCATCGGACGACGGGCGGACGAGGTGGCCGACGTGTTGACCTTCGGCCGCGGCCGCTCCTGATCGCCGCGCACGGCTGGTGGAGCAGGGCGAGGGCCCGGTTCGGCGTCGACCCCCGGACCGGTTGAGTCCGGGGGTCGCCGTCGACCCGTCAGAGCACGTCGTGGCCGGGGTGCGGCTCCGAGGGGATCGTGCCCAGACGCCCGGACTGGAAGTCCTCGAAAGCCTGCACCAGCTCCGCGCGGGTGTTCATGACGAACGGCCCGTATGCCGCGACGGGCTCGCGGATCGGTCGCCCACCCATGATGTAGAGGTCCATGCCCGGGCTGCGGCTCTCCTGCGAGTCGTCCGCGGTGAACTCGATGACGTCACCGCCGCCGAGGACCGCGAGCTGTCCCATCGAGATCGGGCGCCGCTCGCTGCCCACCGTCCCGCGCCCGTTGAGGGCGTAGACCAGGGCGTTGAACTCGGGGTTCCACGGCAGCTGCACCCGCGCGCCCGGGGCGACCGTGGCATGCACGATCGAGATCGGGGTGTGGGTGACTCCGGGGCCATGGAACCCGTCGACCTCACCGGCGATGACGCGCAGCAGCGCCCCACCATCGGGGCTGGAGAGCAGCGCCACCTCTCCCCCCCGGATGTCCTGGTAGCGGGGGTCGGACATCTTCATCGACGCCGGCAGGTTGACCCAGAGCTGCAGGCCGTGGAAGAGGCCGCCGCTGAGCACGAGCTCCTCTGGCGGGACCTCGATGTGGAGCAGGCCGGAGCCGGCCGTCATCCATTGGGTGTCACCGTTGGTGATGACCCCACCACCACCGTTCGAGTCCTGGTGCACGAAGGTGCCGTCGATGATGTAGGTCACCGTCTCGAACCCGCGGTGTGGGTGCCAGGCTGTGCCCTTGGGCTCGCCCGGGGCGTAGTCGACCTGCCCCATCTGGTCCATGTGGATGAAGGGGTCGAGGGCGCTCAGGTCCACGCCTGCGAACGCGCGGCGCACGGGGAAACCCTCGCCCTCGAAGCCCGAGGGTGCGGTGGTCACCGAGCGGACGAGGCGCGAGACCGCAGTCAGCTCGGGGTCGGAGACCCGCGGAAGGGTCAGGATGTTGTCTGTCGTCACGGCTGGCATGCGATCACTCCTCGTGGTGCTCCCTCCGGGTGCGGAGGTGACGGGTCCAACGCTAGTTTATCATTCAACTATTCCGCGGACCGAGCGAGCGGGTTATGGGGTGGCTTGGGCCGGATGCCGTGACGTCGTGTCGATCGTCGCGGAGCCGATGACCCGCGTCCCGTCGTAGAGCACCACCGACTGGCCGGGCGCGACCCCCCTGATCCGCTCGGACAGAGTCACCCTGAGCCGACCCTCTACGTGGTCGGGCGCCGCATCCGCCCACGTCGTGGATGACCCGTCAGTCCCCCGGCCGGGCGAGGCTCCACCCCTAGGTGAGTGCACCTCGGCGGTCGCGGGCACCTCGGCGCCGTGTGCCCGGACCTGGGCGCCCACACCCACCGTGCCCGAGGGAGGTGGCCCGCACCAGCGCAGGTGCCGACCCTCGATGACGTCGACACCCAGCAGGTCGGCCGTGCCGATCACGACGCGGTTGCGCGGCGCGTCAACCTCCACGACGAAGCGGGGCGCCCCGTCGAGGGAGGAGCGTTCGAGACCCAGCCCACGACGCTGGCCCACCGTGAAGCCGTGCGTGCCGCCGTGCGTGCCGACGACGGCCCCGCTCGTGGCGTCGACGAGCTCCCCCTCGTGCTCCCCCAGTCGGCGGTCGAGCCAGCCCCGGGTGTCGCCATCGGGGATGAAGCAGATGTCGTGGCTGTCGGGCTTGGCCGCGACGGAGAACCCCCGGGTCCTCGCCTCCTCGCGCACCTCGGGTTTGGTGGATTCACCGAGGGGGAAGAAGGACCGTGCGAGCTGGGCCTCGTCGAGCACCCCCAACACGTAGGACTGGTCCTTGGCGTGGTCGACCGCCCGGTGCAGCTCACGCCCGTCCGGCCCCTCGACGATGCGCGCGTAGTGCCCGGTCGCGACCGCGTCGAAGCCGAGGGCGACGGCCTTGTCGAGCAGCCCGGCGAACTTGATCCGCTCGTTGCAGCGCAGGCACGGGTTGGGCGTGCGCCCGGCGGCGTACTCGGCGACGAAGTCCTCGACGACGTCGCGCTCGAAGCGGTCCGCGAGGTCCCAGACGTAGAACGGGATGCTCAAGCGGTCAGCCACCCGGCGCGCGTCCCCGGCATCCTCGATGGTGCAGCATCCCCTCGCCGACTCCCGCAGCGTGGCGGCGGAGCGCGAGAGGGCCAGGTGAACCCCCACGACCTGGTGGCCTGCCTCGATCATCCGGGAGGCCGCCACTGCGGAGTCGACGCCACCGGACATCGCTGCGACGACGCGCATCACGCCACCCGGCTGGCCCGTCGGGCCCGCTCGACGACCGTGGGCAGCGCCGCGAGGAACGCGTCGACATCGGCGTCGGTCGAGGTATGTCCGAGCGAGAGCCTCAGGGCACCACGGGCCTCGCTCTCGGAGTAGCCCATCGCCAACAGCACGTGGCTGGGCTGGGGCACTCCTGCCTGGCACGCGGACCCGGTGCTGCACTCGACCCCGGCCGCATCGAGCAGGTAGAGGAGGGAGTCGCCCTCGCACCCGGGGACGAGGAGGTGGGCATTTCCCGGCAGTCGCCCGGTTCCGTCTCCTGCTGTCCAGCACCCACTGACCGTGATGCCGAGCCCCAAGGAGAGCGCGCCCTCGACGAGGCGGTCGCGCAGGATGAGCAAGCGCTTCGCCTCGACGTCCCGGTGGGCGACCGTCTCCTCCAGTGCGACGGCGAAGGATCGGATGCCGGGCGCGTCCAGGGTGCCGCTGCGCACCTGCCGCTCCTGACCGCCACCGTGGGAGAGCGGCACGAGGGTGGCGTCTCGGCGGGCGAGCAGCGCACCGACCCCGAGAGGGCCGCCGACCTTGTGCGCACTCACCGTCATCAGGTCGGCTCCCGACTCATCGAACCGCACCGGCAGGTGGCCCACGGCCTGCACGGCATCGGTGTGGAAGGGCACCCCGGCAGCCCGGGAGACCTCTGCGAGGCCCGCGACCGGCTGTACCGTGCCGACCTCGTTGTTGGCCCACATGACGCTCACCAGGGCCACCTCGTCGCGATGGCGTTCCAGCACCGAGCGGAGCTGGTCGACCTCGACGTGACCGCACCGGTCGGGCTCCAGCCAGCTCACCGGTGCACCCTGCCCCGCGAGGAACTCCACCGGATCCAGCACGGCGTGGTGCTCGGTGCCACCGACGACGAGTCGGGTTCGCGCGAGATCCGCAGCCAGTCGCGCGGCATACGTGCCCTTGATGGCGAGGTTGTCCGCCTCGGTGCCACCGGAGGTGAAGACCACCTCCGAGGGCCGCGCTCCAAGCGCCGCGGCGATCCGCTCGCGTGACTCCTCCACGACCGCGCGGGCGGCGCGACCGGAGGTGTGCAGCGACGACGGGTTGCCGACGAGGCCAGCCTGCTCGGTGAGCGCCTCGAGCGCAGCTTGCAACATCGGGGTCGTCGCCGCGTGGTCGAGGTAGTGGGTCACGATCACCCAGTCTACGGTCGTGCTGGTCAAACCCACACGGGTGCGAACTCGTCGGGGATCCCCGGCGAGTTCACACCCCGACTCGCTTGGAGGCTCAGCCCTTGCGCTTGGAGACGGCCTCGGTCGCCTGGGGCAGCACAGCGAAGAGGTCGCCGACGACGCCGAAGTCGACGAGTTCGAAGATCGGCGCCTCCTCGTCCTTGTTGACCGCGATGATCGTCTTGGACGTCTGCATGCCGGCGCGGTGCTGGATGGCACCGGAGATCCCCGCCGCGACGTAGAGCTGGGGTGAGACCTGCTTTCCGGTCTGCCCGACCTGGTTGCTGTGCGGATACCAGCCGGCATCCACCGCTGCCCGGCTCGCGCCGACGGCCGCGCCGAGGGAGTCAGCGAAGGCCTCGACGGGGGTGAAGTCCCCCGCGGTGCCGCGCCCGCCGGAGACGACGATGGCCGCCTCGGTGAGCTCCGGGCGCCCGGTGGCCTTCTTGGGCTGGGAGTCGGTGATCCGCGCCGCCTTCGCCAGGTCGCTGAGCGTGATCTCGACCTTCTCGAGCGTCCCCGCGGCAGGGGCCGCCTCGATGGTCGCGGAGTTGGGCTTGACGGCGATGATCGGCGTGCCGTGGGTGACGGTCGCGACGACGGTGAACCCTCCGGCGAAGACGGACTGCGTGGTCTGGATGCCGCCGTCGACCGCCTGCACGTCGACCGCGTCGGTGATCAGACCCGAGTCGGTCTTGATCGCGAGACGGGCCGCGATCTCCTTGCCCGACGCGTTGCTGGGAATGAGGACGGCTGCCGGAGAGACCTTCTCGACGAGGGCTGCGAGGATCTCGGCCTGCGGAGCGACGAGGTATGCCGCGGCGTCTGCGTCGTCGATGACGTAGACCTTCTCCGCGCCGTACTTCGCCAGGGTCACCTGGGCCTTGTCAGCTCCGGGCCCGATGTGCACCGCGGAGGGCTCGCCGAGGCGTCGAGCGATCGTGAGGAGCTCTGCGGTGGCCTTGCGGAGGCGGCCACCTGCGTGGTCGACGAGGACGAGTACTTCAGCCATGGTGTCGTTTCCTACGGTTGTGGTCTCGGGGGGGCTCAGATGAACTTCTGCGACACGAGGAACTCGGCGAGCTTGGTGCCACCATCTCCCTCGTCGGTGACGAGCTCACCCTGCTGGCGCGGGGGCCGCTGCGTGAAGGACACGACCGAGGTCCAGGCTGCGGCCAGCCCGACGAGGGACGGGTCGACACCGAGGTCGGCGAGGCTCCAGGTCTGGACCGGCTTCTTCTTCGCGGCCATGATGCCCTTGAACGAGGGGTAGCGCGGCTCATTGATCTGGTCGGTGACAGAGACGAGGGCAGGAAGCGATGCCTCGATCGTCTCCGAGGCGGTGTCACCGTCGCGGCGGATCGTCACGGACCCGTCGGTGAGGGTGAGCTCGGAGGCGTAGGTGACCTGCGGCAGGCCGAGTCGCTCCGCGAGCATCGCGGGCACCACACCCATGACCCCGTCGGTCGAGGCCATGCCGGTGAGCACGAGCTCGGGAGCCCCGTCGGTCGCCTTCTTCACGGCCTCGGCGAGGATCAGCGAGGTCGCCGCTGCGTCCGAGCCGTGGATCGCGTCGTCGAGGACGTGGACACCGCCGTGCGCGCCCATCTGGAGTGCCTTCTTGATGGCATCGGCGGCGGCAGGGGGGCCGACGGTCAGCACGATGACCTCGCCCTCACCCGCGGCCTCGACGATCTTCAGCGCCTCCTCGACGGCGTACTCGTCCAGCTCGGAGAGCAGCCCGTCGACGCCGGCACGGTCGACCGTTCTGTCGGACTCCTGGAACGTGCGCTCGGACTGGGCATCCGGGACGTGCTTGACGCAGACCACGATCTTCATGCGTGCCTCGTCCTCTTCCTTGGTGTGTGGGTCGGTGCGCCCTTCTCGGGCCGCCA
>JBDSVV010000102.1:0-3363 GCA_039927035.1 Ornithinibacter sp.
CGGCCGGCGTGGACACCTCCGACCACGAGGTCAACATCAAGATCCTCCTCGGTGAGGTGGTGCGCAGCGGCGGGCTCGACATCGAGGCGCGCAACGAGCTGCTCGCGTCGATGACCGACGACGTCGCAGCCCACGTGCTGCGTGACAACTACGAACAGAACGTCCTGCTCGGCAACGCCCGCGCCCAGGAGCACTCGATGGCGAGCGTGCACCAGCGGCTGATGCACTGGTTGGAGGAGCGCGGTGACCTCGACCGCGGGCTGGAGTTCCTGCCCAGCGACGCCGAGCTCGAGAAGCGGGCGCACGACGGTCTCGGCCTGAAGAGCCCGGAGTTCGCGGTGCTCGTCGCCTACGCGAAGCTGGCGCTGAAGGAGGACATCCTGGCCAGCAACCTCCCGGACGACCCCTACTTCGAGGCCACCCTGGCGGAGTACTTCGCGCCGCCCATCAGGGAACGGTATGCCGCGGAGCTGGCCGAGCACCCGCTGCGTCGGGAGATCATCACCAACTCGGTGGTCAACTCGATGGTCAACCGTGGCGGCATCACCTTCGCGTTCCGCGCGCAGGAGGAGGCCGGCGTCACGCCCGAGCAGGTGACCCGGGCCTTCGTCGTCTGTCGAGAGGTGTTCGGTCTGGCGGACTACGTGCGCGAGGTCGAGGCGCTGGACAACGTCGTGCCGACCGTCGCACAGACGCTCCTCTACCTCGAGTTCCGCCGCCTGGTGGACCGGGCGATCCGCTGGTTCCTCACCTCCCGACCCGCCACCTTGGACATCGGAGCCGAGGTGGAGCGCTTCGCCGCGGTCGTGCGCGAGCTCTCGACGATGGTGCCGGACCTGCTCCGCGGTGACGAGAAGCGTCGGCTGGACCGCCGGGCTGCCGAGTTCGTCAAGGTGGGGGTTCCCGAGGAGTTCGCGGTTCGTGCCGCCTGCCTGCTCGACCAGTACTCACTGCTGGACATCATCGACATCGCCAGCGACACCGGGCGGGAGCCGACCGAGGTGGCTCCGCTGTACTACCACGTGTCCGAACGGTTCGGGATCGACGCCATGCTCACCAAGGTGACCCGGCTCCCGCGGGACGACCGCTGGGACTCCCTGGCCCGTGGCGCGTTGCGCGACGACCTCTACGCGGTGCTGGAGGCCCTCACCCGATCCGTCATCGAGACAGCCGGGGAGTCGGGTGCGAGCACCGACACGGACTCCCAGTGGAGGGCCTGGGAAGAGGCCAACAAGGGGTCGATCGAGCGCTCGAAGAAGGCGCTCTCCTCGATCCTGCGGCTGGAGCACCCCAACATCGCGGCGCTCTCGGTGGCGCTGCGCACCCTTCGCTCGGTGATCCGGGTGGGCGCCTCCTCCTGACGCCCGTCGACCCGCCCCCCTCCCTCACCCCCACCCCTCTTCGACTTATTGCGTCCCACCCACGCTCTGGACCCCGAAAAGATGCCCTCGGCGTGGGTGGGACGCAATAAGTCGGGGTGGGGTGAGGGCGGTTGGCGTCCTGGTGAGTGGGGTGACTTAGGCTCGGCCGGGTGAGCACGCTGGCCGAGATGTTGCGCAGGAGCACCGACCTCGAGCCGGCCGAGTCGGAGTGGCTGCACCTGCTCGTCGGCGACTGGCAGCTCATCGCCGACCTCTCCTTCGCCGACCTCGTCCTGTGGGTGCGCGGCGGGGTGCAGGGGTGGATCGCCGTCGGGCACGTGCGGCCCAACACCGGCCCTATGGTGTTCTACGACGACATCGTGGGGAGCCCCTCGAGCAGCGCACGCGCGGTGATCCTCGACGAGGCGGCCCGCACCGGGTCCATCGTCGCGAAACCCGGTCCGACGATTCGCGACGACATGTCGATCCGCGAGGATGCCGTGCCGGTGGCACGCGGGGGTCGAACCATCGCCGTGATCACCCGACACTCCAACCTCACCCGCGGACGCACGCCCAGCCGGCTCGAGCTGACCTACCGCGACCTGGCCGATGCCCTGATGCGGATGGTGGCAGCGGAGGACTTCCCCTCGGTCTCGGCGCCGACGGGATTGCGTCGGGGCGCCCCTCGCGTCGGCGACGGGGTGATGCACCTCGACGCCGAGGGAGTGGTGCGCTACGCCAGCCCGAATGCCGTGTCCGCGGTGCACCGCATGGGTCACCTGGGGGACGTGGTCGGGGAGATCCTGGCCCAGATCGTCGCCGATGTCGCATCCCGCAGCGGTCACTCGGTCGATGAGTCGCTCGCCGTCGTGGCGATGGGTCGGGCGGCGTGGCGCTCAGAGGTCGAGACCGAGGCGGCCGTCGTCTCGCTCCGCGCGATCCCGTTGGTGGTCAACAAGACCCGCAAGGGGGCCATGCTCCTCTTGCGCGACGTCTCGGAGCTGCGACGGCGCGAGCAGGAGCTGCTCACCAAGGACGCGACCATCAGGGAGATCCACCACAGGGTGAAGAACAACCTGCAGACCGTGGCTGCGCTGCTCCGGCTGCAGTCCCGACGGGTACCGGAGGAAGGGGCGCGCGCGGCACTCGCCGAGGCCGTGCGCCGGGTGGGGACCATCGCGATGGTGCACGACACGCTGAGTCACGGTTTCGACGAGACGGTGAACTTCGACGAGATCGCCCTGAGGGGGTTGCGCGCTGTGGTCGAGGTCGCGACCCAGGAGAACCACGTCGACTCCAGCATCACCGGCAGCTTCGGGCGGGTGCGGGCCGAGGATGCGACGGCGCTCGCGATGATCATCTCCGAGCTGGTCCAGAATGCCGTCGAGCACGGACTGGACCGCCGGGACGGGAGCATCGAGGTGAGCGTGCAGCGTCACCCGGCCGATGACGGCGAGGAACTGCTCACGGTGACCGTGACCGATGACGGCATCGGGCTGCCCGCGGGGTTCCGCCCCGGCATGGCTGGTCTGGGCACGAGGATCGTCACCTCGTTCGTCCAGGACCTGCGCGGGCGCATCCGCTGGGAGAAGAACGCTCCGACGGGAACCAAGGTGGAGTTTGTCGCGCGGTTGCGTTCAGTCGGTCGCTGAGCGACGAGAGGGTGGTGCGGGGGCGAGCCGGGCTCAGCCGGCGCGGCGGGCACGGGCGTTGCGGCGCTTCAGCGCGCGGCGCTCGTCCTCGGACATCCCGCCCCAGACCCCGGCATCCTGGCCGGACTCGATGGCCCACTTCAGGCACGTGTCCATGACCTCGCACCGACGGCACACTGCCTTGGCCTCCTCGATCTGAGCGATCGCCGGGCCGGTGTTCCCTATGGGGAAGAAGAGCTCGGGGTCCTCGTCGAGGCAGGCCGCGCGGTCGCGCCAATCCATGGGTCATGCTCCTTGTCAGGGGGGAGAGCGGGTGGTTGATCACCTGCACAGTGGCACGCAGGAGGCCC
>JBDSVV010000103.1:0-5352 GCA_039927035.1 Ornithinibacter sp.
CCGAGGAGCCACCCCATCGCCAGGACTCCGACGATCGCGGTCACGAAGCCGGGAAGCAGGTCGGCGGGAGTGCTCGTCGGGCGCAGAGCGGCGGCGATCACCGAGGTGAGGGCGAGGGCGCCGACGAGGGAGAGGCCCAGGGTGCGCCGCGAGCGGGCCACGAGCCCGATGGCGCCGGCGACCAGGAGCGTGACGATGGCCACAGAGCCGATGAGGATCGGCTTGTCAGCGGTGCCGAACGTCGCCACCGCGAACTCCTTGACCGGCGTCGGCGTGGCGTCGATCACCGTGGAACCCACAGCCAGGACGGGTGATGCCTCCGGTGACACCAGGCCGGCGACCAGGTGCCCGACCCCTGCACCGGCGGCAGTGGCGAGAAGTGTTCCCGCGGCATACCAGAGCCCACGGGGTCGGCGCGGGCCTGCGGTCGGCTGGGTGCTCGTCATGCCTGTGGTTCGGAGCGGAGGGCGGCGGTGGATGGTTGCACCGCCCCAGTGTGTGCGGCCCCACCACCGTGGTGCGGCATCGCCCTGTCGTACCGTAATCACCGTGTCAGCACCTCGCCCACCGCGCTTCCTGCCCTTCGCCATCACCGGCGCCGTCGTGGGGTTCGTGCTCGGGGCGCTGCTCGCGGCGAGCGATGTCTTCACCGACCCGGAGCCCTTGGTCCCCTCCGACTACTCCTGGAGTGCGGGCGTGGGCTACCTCGGGTTCCTCTGCGCAGCCATGTTCGCGATCCTGGGGGTGCTCGTGGCCCTTTTCCTCGACCGACGCGCGAACCGGAGCTAGGTCCCACGTGTGGGAGGATCGGGCACGTGCCACGCGGTGACGGACGCCTGACCCACGACCTGCTTCCCGGCGAGAAGGGGCCGCAGGACGCCTGCGGTGTGTTCGGGGTGTGGGCCCCCGGCGAGGACGTCGCCAAGCTCACCTACTACGGGCTCTACGCGCTGCAGCACCGTGGCCAGGAGTCAGCCGGCATCGCGACCTCCGACGGCAAACGGCTCCTCGTCTACAAGGACATGGGCCTGGTCTCGCAGGTCTTCGACGAGCGCTCCCTCGCTTCCCTGCGGGGTCACCTCGCCGTGGGGCACTGCCGCTACTCCACGACCGGTGGCTCGACGTGGGAGAACGCGCAGCCGACGCTGGGAGGGCACGCGGGCGGCACTGTGGCTCTCGCCCACAACGGCAACCTCACCAACTCGGCCGAGCTGCGCGACCTCGTCGACGGCCACCGGGGGGAGGAGGCGCACCGTGGTGAGCTGGCCCGCGGCAACACCACGGACACCGCGCTCGTTACGGCCCTGCTCGCCGCCGACCCCGACCGAACCCTGGAGGCCGCCGCGCTCGACGTGCTCCCGATGCTCAAGGGTGCCTTCTGCTTCGTCTTCATGGACGAGACCACCTTGTATGCCGCCCGTGACCCGCAGGGCTTCCGCCCGATGGTGATCGGTCGCCTCGACCGGGGGTGGGTCATCGCCTCCGAGACGGCGGCGCTGGACATCGTCGGCGCGTCCTTCATCCGCGAGGTCGAGCCCGGCGAGCTCATCGCCATCGACGAGGACGGGCTGCGCTCGAAGCGGTTCGCTCCCACCCGGCGCAGCGGGTGCGTCTTCGAATACGTCTACCTCGCGCGCCCCGACACCACGATCAGCGGGCGCGGCATCCACGAGGCCCGCGTCGAGATGGGCCGGAGACTGGCGCAGGAGCACCCCGTCGACGCCGACATGGTCATGCCGACACCGGAGTCGGGCACGCCGGCCGCGATCGGCTACGCCCAGGAGTCGGGCATTCCCTACGGGCAGGGGCTGGTGAAGAACTCCTACGTCGGCCGCACCTTCATCGCGCCGTCGCAGACCATCCGCCAGCTCGGCATCCGGCTCAAGCTCAACCCGCTGCGCGACGTGATCCGCGGCAAGCGCCTCGTGGTCGTCGACGACACGATTGTCCGGGGCAACACCCAACGGGCGCTGGTGCGGATGCTGCGCGAGGCCGGTGCCGCCGAGGTGCACGTGCGGATCTCCGCGCCGCCCGTGAAGTGGCCCTGCTTCTTCGGCATCGACTTCCCGACCCGCGCCGAGCTCATCGCGACAGGCATCGGGGTCCAAGAGGTCTGCTCCTCGATCGGGGCCGACAGTCTGGGGTACCTCTCGGAGGAGGGCATGATCGCCGCCACCGAGCAGCCGGCCGACGAGCTCTGCCGGGCGTGCTTCACCGGGAGCTATCCCGTGGCGCTGCCAGACGACGGCCGGATCGGGAAGGGCGTGCTCGAGCTCGAGCTGCCGATCGTGGCGGAACCTCCCGGTCGCTCCACGGGAGAGCGGCACCCGGGGCGACCTCTGTCGCGGGCAGAGACGACGGTCGACGTCGACGGGGTCGCCACGTCAGCGGCGGGTGGCGCGTCCGAGGCGGTCCTGCGCCCTTGATGTCTGGTTGGGGGGCCGCTCAGATGAACCATCCAGCCCCTGCCGCGGCGCCCGCAGGCGGGGCCGAGGGCCGAGGCCGAATGACCTGTCCCCGGTGCAGGGACGTCCGGATGGTTCACGTGGCGTGCCACCCCTTGCCACCCCTCACCTGACCACATGTGATCCATCCAGTCGGTTGGTTCGTGTGGCATGCCGGACGGTCGGTGGTGCTTTTTGGATCCATCCGGTCGGTTGGTTCGTGTGGCGTGTCGGATGGTCGGTTGGGGTCTTCCTGATCCATCCGTTCGGTTGGCGCACGGCGCAGGGGCGAGGAGGTGGCGCTTCGCGGCGGTCAGCCAACGGGTACTGGTCGATGGCGCTCGCGTGTGGGCGCTCGGGGAGTGGCACGCCAAGCGATCCATCCGGACGTCTCCGGAGCGAGTTGCTTCCGTGCGGAGCCGGGGCGACGGCGTGGGCCGTCGGTGGCGTCGGAGGGGGGAGCCGGGTCGGGCTGAGGCGTGGATGCCGGGTGTCAGCGCCAGTCGCGGGGCGGATACAGGGTGACGCCCTCTTCGGCCCCGTCCTGCTCGCGGGGAACCCGCACCACCGGGATCTCCCCGGTGTCGCCGAGATGGAGGGGGCCGTGCAGGTTGGAGCTTCGATACCAGGACTCCGGCGCCTCCGTGGGCTCGATCCGGTCAGCGCGTTCGCGCCCGCCACCGTCGCCGCGGCCGGTCGTCGGCTGCGGCCCGGCTCCCTCGGGGCCGGTCGGGGTGCCACCTCCACCACCGGGCCACTCCTCATGACCGTCGCCGGGATCCGCCCGTGGCGGCTGCCACAGGTCGTCGGGGTCTGCCCGGCGCGAGGGAGCCGGCCCGAAGAGCTGGGTGCAGATCGCCTTGTAGTGCGCATCCGCGTCCGGGACGTGGCTGATCGCAGACAGGGCCTGGTCCTGACCGGCGGACTCCAGGATGAACGTGCCATAGCCGATGATTCGCCCGACGATCGAGCGGTCGTAGGTCATGTCGGTGACCTTCTGCAGCGGCATCATCGCCACCTTGCGGCGCAGGAAGCCGTAGAACAGCAAGAACCTCTTGTCGGTGGCCACGAACCAGTCATGGCGCCAGTTGAGCCACTGCCAGGCCAACCACAGCACAGCCGCCCACCACAGTGCGAGTGCGCCGTTGTGGAACGTCCGGCTGCCCGGCGACGCCGTCGTGTTGGCGTCGATCCAGAGGAAGAATGCCGTGGCCGCGACGACCAGGCCGATCTCCCGGCTCAGGGAGAACCAGTGCTTGCGGACGGCGACGATCGGGGTCTCACCGACCACGAGGTAGCGCCCCAGCTCCCGGTCGAGGCGGGGGGCCCGCGCCACGTCAGCCTCGGATGAGCTGGTCGAAGAATGCCGCGATGTTGCGCACGCCGTTGGAGATGACGTCCCAGGCCGAGCTGAAGATGCCGGCGGCGTCGTTGGGCGAGGTGATGATCGCGTAGAGCAGGAAGATGACGACGAGCCACATCACGATCTTCTTGATCGGGGGCATGTCAGGGGTCCTCCTCGTGGTGGGCGTGCGACGTGCACGTCTCACCCGTCATCGTGACAGATGTGACTGGTGTGACAAAAGAGGCTCACGGGCGTGTCGCCCCGCGGCGGGCGGGCGGGCAGGCACGCCAGGGCCGGTTCCGGCATCCGAACCTCACGCCCACGGCACCCGAACCGGGGGGCCACGGCACCCGAACTGGATGACCACGGCATCGGGACCGGGCGCACGCGGCATCCCGGGGGCCGGCGATCAGCGACACGTCACTGGGCCACGCCGTAGAGCCGGTCGCCGGCGTCCCCGAGCCCGGGCACGATGTAGCCGACCTCGTTGAGCCGCTCGTCGATCGCCCCCGTCACCAGGGTCACAGACGGGGTCACGTCCGAGAGCGCCTTCTGGAGGCGGTCGATGCCCTCCGGGGTGCTGAGCAGGGTAACCGCGGTGATGTCGTCCGCACCGCGCTCGATCAGGAAGTTGATCGCGTCGAGCAGGGACCCGCCGGTCGCGAGCATCGGGTCGAGCACGTAGACCTGACGCCCGGAGAGGTCGTCGGGCAGCCGGTTCGCGTAGGTGACCGCCTCGAGGGTCTCCTCGTCGCGCTGCATTCCCAGGAAGCCCACCTCCGCGCTCGGCAACAGGCGCACCATGCCCTCGAGCATGCCCAGCCCGGCGCGCAGGATGGGCACCACGAGGGGCTTGGGGTTCGACAGCTTGATGCCTGTCGTCGGCGCCACCGGGGTGCGGATCTCGAACGGCTCGACGCGCACGTCTCGTGTCGCCTCATAGGCCAGCAGCGTCATCAGCTCCTCCGCCAGCCGGCGGAAGGTCGGGGAGTCGGTGCGCTCGTCCCGCAGGTAGGTCAGCTTGTGGGCGATGAGCGGGTGGTCGGGGTTGATGACGCGCATGGGTGAAACTTAGCGGGTGAGCCTTCCCCCCGACCCTCGGTATGCCGTGTGGATGGGCCGCGCCCTCGAGCTGGCGGAGCTGGCGGGTCAAGCCGGCGACGTGCCCGTGGGTGCGGTGGTCATCGACGGGTCGGGAAGCGTCGTCG
Source organism: Ornithinibacter sp. (assembly GCA_039927035.1). Taxonomy (GTDB): domain Bacteria; phylum Actinomycetota; class Actinomycetes; order Actinomycetales; family Dermatophilaceae; genus Fodinibacter. The sequence goes on from JBDSVV010000103.1 coordinate 4,998, forward strand.
GTGAGGGTCGGAACCTGCGCGAGGTCGACGGTGACCCCACGGCGCACGCCGAGATCGTTGCGATCCGTGCCGCGGCGGTCACGCTGGGAGGGTGGCGCCTGGAGGGGTGCACCCTCGTGGTGACCCTCGAGCCGTGCCCGATGTGCGCGGGCGCCCTGATGCTCGCCCGCGTCGACACAGTGGTGTTCGGCGCCTGGGACCCCAAGGTCGGTGCCTGCGGATCGGCGTGGGACGTGCCCCGCGATCGCCGGGCCACCCACCGCGCCGAGGTGATCGGCGGCGTGCGCGAGGAGCAGTGCGGCGAGCTGATCCGCGCCTTCTTCGGCGCCCACCGCGACTGACCGAGGTCCTGGCC
>JBDSVV010000104.1:0-7367 GCA_039927035.1 Ornithinibacter sp.
CGGTGCGCTCGACCGTGCCACCGAGCGCGCGGACCATCGACTGGAAGCCGTAGCACATGCCGAAGACCGGCACCCCGGCATCCAGCAGGGCCGGGTCCAGGGTCGGCGCCCCGGGCTCGTAGACCGAGGAGGGGCCGCCGGAGAGCACGATGGCCGCGGGGTCCTTGGCGAGCATCTCCTGCACCGACATCGAGTGCGGCACCACCTCGCTGAAGCAGTTCGCCTCCCGCACGCGTCGCGCGATCAGCTGTGCGTACTGGGCGCCGAAGTCGACGACGAGGACGGGGCGGTCGATCAGGTGCGCGTCGGTCACGCGATAAGGCTACTGGCGCGCGAGAGCCAGCCCCGACTCGACCTCTCGGGCGACCCGTCGCTCCACCCAGAAGGAGAGGAAGGGGACGCAGCCGGCGAGCATCACGAGCACCATCTTCGGGAGCGACCAGCCGACCTTGAAGCCCAGCAGGGCGGTGGCGAGGAGGTAGACCATGTAGATGAAGCCGTGCGGCTGGGGCCACCAGCTCAGCGGGTTGTCGTCGCCCTTCATGCCGAAGCCGTAGGAGAGCACGATCTCCAGCACGAGCAGGAGCAGGCCGATCCCGACGGTGAAGGCCATCACCTTGAAGAAGGTCAGTCGCGAACGCGTGCCGTCCACGTCGTCGATGGCGATCGCGGTGCCAGGGGTGCTCGGTGCGTCGGGGTCAGGCGTGCTCACGGGCACCATTGTCACCCGTGGGCACGGGCCCCGCGTCGTCGGCCCCCTCGCCGGGTTCGCCCTCGAGGTGTGCCCGCTCCTCGCGGGCCGAGTCGCGCACCATACGCCACCACATCCAGAACGCGAACGCGGCGAAGATCCACCACTGCAGGGCGTATGCCGCGTTGCGCCACTTCAGCCCCGTCGGCACCACCGGGGTGGGCACCTTCGTGAGCTGCTGCCCCGCCGCGGGGACCTCCGCGGACAGGAAGACGAACGCGTTGTAGAGGTCGCCCGGCCAGGTGTTGACGAGCAGCGAGAGGTCGACGGACCCGATCTGACCCTCGGGTAGCGGAGCGTCAGAGGGAGATTCGCCGGGAGCGAGCGCCCCGCTGATCGTCAGCGTCCCCGTGGGCGGCGCACCTGCCGCGCCGGGCTCCACGACGAAACCGCGCAGCACCGGGAGGGTGGCGCGGGTGGCGTCGACCACGAAGGGCGTGATGACCCACAGGCCGCGCACCCCGTCCAGGAAACGGTCCGGGACCAGAACCTGCCCCTTACCGGCATACGCACCGGTTGCGGTGACCGGGCGGGTGCTCAGCTTTCCGGGGAAGGCGGCGTGTGGCTGGAGCACGGTGCTGAGCTCGACAGGCGTGAGCGCCCGGGCTGACTCCAGCGCCTCGCGACTGGCCGAGTCCTCCGCCACTCCGAGCTGCCAGCGACCGAGCTGGCCGAACGCGATGGCGATGACCACGCAGAGCCCGAACAGCCCGAGGAACCTCGGTTTCAGGGCGGTCCGCAGCACCCTCCAGAGCGTACGGCAGGGTGCTGGGTCACTTCGGGGGAGGATGGGTCGGTGAGCACCCAGGAGCCAGCGCAGACCGTGGTCGCGATCCACGTCGCGCTCGCCCGCCGGCTGCCCATGCGGCCCACCTCGCGGGTGCATGCCGAGGCGGGGGTCGGGCTGGTCGGGGATCGCTACCACGGCACCCGGCACCGCCACGTGAGCGTGCAGTCGGCCGAGCACCTCGAGCAGGGTGCCGCACGGCTCGGGTCACCGATCCCTCCGGAAGGCACCCGGCGCAACGTGACACTCAGCCACGGATCGGTGCCGACGCGGCCCGGCACCCGGGTGCGGCTCGGCGGATCCCTGCTCGAGGTGGTGCGCAAGGCCGCCCCGTGCCGCATCCTCGATGACGAGATCGCACCGGGGGCCGCCCGTGCCCTGCACGAGCGTGGAGGAACCATCCTGCGGGTGCTCGAGTCGGGTGACATCGCCGTCGGCGACACCTTCGAGGTGCTTCCACCGGCGGAACCCACCGGGTCCTGAGCTGCTGCGCGCCACGCGCCACCACCCGGAAACCCGTTCGCTCGCACGGCCGCCCGCGACGTACCGTTGACCGGTCATGCCCACCAGACCGCCATGGACGTATGCCGTCCGCCCCACCGACGAGCCCCCGGCCGACGCCGACAGACTGCTCGTGTGGTTGGCGCGCCGCCAGTGGCGGAGCCTGCTCGCCGGGGCCGCAGCCGGCATCCCGTGGATGCTCTCCGTCGCCCTCGTCCCCGCCGCCATCGGCCGCGCGGTCGACGCGGGGATCGTCGGGCGTGACGGCCGGGCACTCGTACTGTGGTCGCTCGCGGTCATGGGGCTGGGGCTCGTCTCCGCGACGGTCGGCAACCTGCGGCACTGGTTCGCGGTGAAGAACTGGCTAGTCGCAGCCTTCCGGTCCGGGTCGATCGCCGACCGCGCGGTGCGCCGCACCGGGCCGGCGCTGACCCGCACGATGCCCGCCGGGGAGGTACTCACGAGCTTCACCAGCGACTTCGGGCGGATGGGCAACACCTTCGACGTCTTCGCCCGATTCATGGGTGCGATCGTCTCGTTCATCGTGGTGGGGGTGATCCTGTTGCGCGGCTCGGTGCTGCTCGGGCTGATCATGCTCATCGGGGGGCCGCTGCTCGTGGGTCTGCTCGCCTTCATCATGAAGCCGCTGCAGCACCGCCAGAGCGCCCAGCGCGAGCAGGCCGGTCGCCTCACGGCCCTCGGCGCCGACACCGTGGCGGGCCTGCGCGTGCTACGCGGGATCGGCGGCGAGGACGCCTTCCTGGCTCGCTATCGGGTCCAGTCCGAGGCGGTGCGCGTCGCCGGGGTGCGGGTGGCGGGCACCCAGGCCGCGCTGGACGCCTCGCAGGTCCTGCTCCCGGGCCTCTTCGTGCTCATCGTCACCGGCATCGGAGCCCACCTCGCGGTCAGCGGTGAGATCACACCGGGCCAGCTCGTCGCCTACTACGGCTACACGGCATTCCTCACCATCCCGCTCCAGACCGCCGTCGAGTTCGCCGACAAGCTCATCACGACCCGCGTCGCGGCTCGCCGGGTCGCCCGGATCCTCACCACCGAAGCCGATCACCCCGCCAGCCGCACCCCCGTCGCGACGTCCCTCAACGGTGGCGTGCTGGTCGACCCCACCTCCGGTGTGACCATCACCCAGGGGCTCCTCACCGCGCTGGTCAGCGCGCGCCCGGAGGACAGCGCCGCCGTGGCCGCGCGCCTCGGGCGCACGACGCCCGGTCGACACGGGGTCACCTGGGGCGACGTCGAGCTCGACGACGTCGACATCGCGGCCGTCCGCTCCACGGTCCTGGTCGCGAGCTCCGACCCGCGCCTGTTCAGCGGTGCGGTGCGCGCCGAGCTCGGTGGGCCAGACGACGAGGCTCGCGAGGCAGCGGTCGTCGTCGCCGACGCCCAGGACGCCCTGTATGCCGTTGACGGTGGCCTGGAGGGTGACCTCGAGGAGCGTGGCCGGTCGCTGTCGGGCGGACAACGCCAGCGCCTGGCGCTCGTGCGCTCGCTGCTGCGCGACGCCGAGGTGCTGGTCCTCGTCGAGCCCACCAGTGCCGTCGACGCCCACACCGAGGCGCGCATCGCCGGCCGCCTCGTGAAGCACCGTCTCGGGCGGACCACGGTCGTCGTCACCGCCAGCCCACTGATGCTGGTGCATGCCGACGTCGTCCACCTCCTCCAGGACGGGCGGGTGACCAAGAGCGGAACGCATCGCGAGCTGGTGGCCGGCTCCACGGCATACCGGTCAGTCGTCATCCGGGGGGAGGAGTAGATGTCCCCGTTGACGGACCGCACCGACCACGCCCGCCGCACGCTGCCCATCGCTCCCGGGCGAGTGGTCCGCGCCCAGGTCAGGGTGCTGCTGCGCGAGCACCGCAGGCCAATGGTCTGGGTGCTGTTGTGGCACGCGATCGCCGCGGTGGTCGGCCTGGTCGGGCCGTGGGTGATCGGGCAGGTCGTGGGCGCGGTGACCCGTGGTGACGCCGACCTGTCGACCATCGACCGACTCGTCGGGCTGCTCGCGGTGGCCGTCGTCATCGAGGCGGTGCTGACCTGGGTCGCGCGGCGCAGCTCCTTCGTGCTCTCCGAGGGCATCTTCGCGAGGCTGCGGGAGGACTTCGTCGGCTCGGCGGTGCGACTTCCGCTTTCGACGGTCGAGCGCGCCGGCACCGGCGACCTGCTCGCCCGCACGACCAACGACATCGACGCGATCAGCTATGTCATTCGGTTCGGGGTGCCGACCATCGTCGTGTCGGTCATGACCGTGACCGTCACCGCGGTCGCGACGATCTTGGCGTCGCCGCTGGCCGCACTCCCCCTGCTGCTCACTCCGCTGATCTGGTTCCTGCCGACGCGCCGCTACCTGCGCAGGGCGGGGCCCGGATACCTGTGGGAGCACGCGACCTACGCCAGGCTCAACGGCGTCGCCGCGGAGACCGTGGAGGGCGCGGCGACCATCGACGCGCTCGGGCTCCAGGAGGCGCGGGGCGAGCGTTTCGACGAGGCGCTCGCAGAGTGCCACGACGCCGAGCGCTACACCACCGGGCTGCGGCTGCGCTGGTTCCCGTGGCTCGAGATCGGCTTCTTCGCGCCGGTGGCAGCGTCGCTGATGTGGGGCGGCTGGCTCGCCTGGCAGGGCGTGATCCCCGTGGCCACCGCGACGGCCGTGGTGCTCTACGTGCAGCGGTTGCTGGACCCGCTCGGCGAGCTCGTCGGGATGCTCGACGAGATCCAGTTCGCGGCGACCTCGATGTCACGCATCCTCGGCGTCGGCGAGGTTCCCCCGGACCGCACGGCGAGCGGTGCCGAGCCCGCGGGCGACGACATCTCCGTCGAGGGGGTGCGCTACGCCTACCGCACCGGTCGCGACGTACTGCACGGGGTGTCCCTGGACCTGCGCCCCGGCGAGCGGCTCGCGATCGTCGGGCCGTCCGGCGCCGGGAAGTCGACGCTCGGCCGGCTGATGGCAGGGGTCGACGGCCCCCGCACCGGTCGGATCACGGTGGGCGGGGTGCCACTCATCGACCTCGAGCTGGACTCGCTGCGGGGCCAGGTCGCCCTGGTGACCCAGGAGCACCACGTCTTCGTCGGCACCCTGGAGGACAACCTCCGGCTCCCCCGACCGGATGCCGCGGAAGCGGAGCTGCGCTCGGCGCTGGAGGCGGTCGACGCCCTCGGCTGGGCGGATGCGCTGCCCGAGGGCTTGGCCACGGTGGTCGGGTCAGGTGGCCACGAGCTCACCGACGCCCAGGCCCAGCAGATCGCCCTGGCCCGCCTGGTGCTCGCCGACCCGCACACCCTGGTCCTCGACGAGGCCACCTCGTTGCTGGACCCTCGGGCCGCACGCCACCTCGAGCGGTCGCTGGCCGCGGTGGTCACGGGACGCACCGTCGTGGCCATCGCCCACCGGCTGCACACCGCGCACGACGCCGACCGGGTGGCCGTCGTGGACGACGGCCGGGTGCGCGAGCTCGGTTCGCACGACGAGCTCATCGCCGCCGACGGATCCTACGCCGCCCTCTGGCGCTCCTGGCGCGACGAGTCCTGACCCCCCCTCCCCGACTTCGTCTGTCGTCGTGCGGCGACACGCCGGCGTCGAATGACCGTTCCAGCAATCTGACAGACGAGGTGGGGACCTGCCCAGGCACCTCCGCCCCGTTGGTGGCCGCCCGGCATCCCGGGTCAGTCATCCGCCGCAGCAGTTCTGGCGGGTAGGCCAGCCACGAGCCGACAGCTCATGGGTGGTCCACCTCCTCCCCGACGTCGTCTGTCAGACCGCTGATCTGGCCACCCGACTTCGGCGTGTCGCGGCACCCTGACAGACGACGTCGGGGAGGTGGGGGGTCAGCGGTCGACGACGCGGAGGGTGAAGGTCGCCGGCTCGTGCTCCGCGAGCCCCTCGGCGGTGCGTACCGCCTTCTTCACCGGCAGCACGAAGGCCGCCTCCTCCTTCGAGGGGAACAGCGAGGTGCGCCACGTGGACCCACCGACGGTGACCTCCACGCGCACCGACCCGAAACCGCCCGTCGCGTCACCGACGACCTCATCGATCGCGTCGCTCACCCCCTCGGGCACGCTCACGAAGTGCCAGGTGCCCTCGCGCCACCGCCAGAGCGGAGCGTCGAAGACCCATTCGTCCGCCGCGCCCCTGCTCACACGGGAGTCGGCACGGCACTGCGGAATCCGGGGACGGCCGGATGCCGGGCAGCGACCGGGGGCAGCACGGCATACCCCCGGTTCGGGTCGAGCAGGACCTCCTGCGAGGGCCTCGCGTCCCGCTCACCGACGTTGGGCCACAACGACATCGCGCGCTCGGCCTGCGCCGTGATGCTCAGCGACGGGTTGACGCCGAGGTTGGCCGAGATGGCCGAACCGTCGAGCACGCTGATGCCGGGGTGGCCCCAGAGCCGCTGGTAGCCGTCGAGCACACCGCGCTCCGGGCTCGACCCGATGGCCACGCCCCCGAGGAAGTGCGCGGTCATCGGCACGTCGAAGACCTCGAACCACGACCCGCCCGCCGCGGTGTACTGCCTGTCGCCTCGCCGAGCCGCTTCGCGAGCGCCCTCATCGCCTCGTGGCCCGCGGGCAGGTAGGTGGGGTTGGGCTCACCGTGCCCCTGCGCCGAGGTGAGCCGGCGCCGGCCGAGCAGCCCGCGGCGGGTGGACAGCCGCAGCGAGTTGTCGCGCGTCTGCATGACGAGCCCGATCACCATCCGCTCGCTCCAGTGCCGAGCCATCGGCATCATCCGCAGGAACGACCAGGGGTCCCGCGCGACGCCCACCCCGAACTCCAGCCACCGGGGGCGACTGGTGCCACCGGCGGCCGCGGTCGTGGCGAGCAGGCCCATCGCGTTGGACCCCGGTCCATATCGGCAGTTCTCCACGTGGGTGTCGGCATCAGGGTGGAACGAGGAGGTGATCGCCACGCCGTGGGTGAGGTCGACGCCCTTGGGAACGCGCTGGGTCATCGCGCCGAGCAGGGCCTCGGAGTTGGTGCGCGTCAGGTGGCCGAGGCGTGCCGAGATGCCGGGCAGCTCACCCTCCTCGCGCATCGCGTGCAGCAGCGTCTGGGTGCCCCACGTGCCTGCCGCCACGACCACCTCGCGTGCGGTGACGACCTGCAGGTCGCGCCCCGAGCGGGGGCCGGTGCGCGCATGGAGCACCCGGTATGCCGGTCGCACGCCGTCGCTGCCCGGCACGACACCCAGCCGGGTCACCGTGCGCATCGGCTCGATCCGCACGCCGAGCCCCTCGGCGAGGGCGAGGTAGTTCTTCATGAGGGTGTTCTTCGCCCCGACGCGACAGCCGACCATGCAGTTGCCGCACTCGG
>JBDSVV010000105.1:0-14552 GCA_039927035.1 Ornithinibacter sp.
CGAACCATGACGTCGAGACCGAACACTTCCTGGGCGACCTCGTTGTCCAGAAAGGGTGCCCGGAACCCGAAACCCGCATTGTTGACCAACAGCTCGATCGGTCGCGACGGATCGGCCAGCCTCCGGCACACCTCCTCCACCTGGTCGCGCTGGGCGAGGTCGGCGACGAGGACCTCGACGTCCACGCCGTGGCGGGCCTTCAGCTCACGGGCCAGAGCCTCCAGGCGCGCCCGGTCGCGGGCCACCACCACGAGGTCGCTTCCCTCGGCGGCGAGACGCTGGGCGAAAGCTCTGCCGATGCCGGCCGATGCGCCGGTGACGAGTGCGGTGCTCATGGGCAGAGACTGTATGCCGCTGTGCTGTCCGGGAATCCGGTGGCGGCGAGGTCATCTCGCCCGTCATGATGCTCCTGATGACGACGACACAGGACCTGCTCCACGCCTACGACACCCAGCTGCGGACCGACGCGGAGACGCCGAGCGCGATCGCGGTCACCCGGCTCGGACCGCTGCGGCTGGTGACCTTCCAGGGCGGGAGGGGGTTCATCACCTACCAAGATCTCGACGGGGCGGACACGACCACCATCAAGGACTGGGTCGAGCAGGCCCTCGACCACTTCCGTCGCGACCCCACCATCGAGCGTGTCGAGTGGAAGACCCGTGGGCACGACATCGCTCCCGGCCTCCACGAATCCCTCGTGGCGGCGGGCTTCCTCGCGGACGAGGCCGAGTCGATCATGCTTGGGGAGCTGAGCGGTCTCGTTGCCGATGTCACGCTCCCGGACGGCGTGACCCTGAGGTCCGTCACCGACGAGGTTGACGTACGGGCGATGTGCGCCATGCAGGACGTGGCGTTCGGCGAGCCCGTCTCGACACACATCGCCGACGCCGTGGTCAGCCGGTTGGGGCGCCGGGACGGCATGGAGCTCTGGGTCGCGGAGCACGACGGCCAGATCGTGAGTGCCGGCCGTCTGGAGCCGGTTGCAGACACCGACTTCGCGGGGATCTGGGGCGGTGCCACCTTGGTGGAGTGGCGCGGCCGCGGCATCTACCGTGCCCTCACGTCGGCCCGGGCCCGCTCGGCGATCGCGGCGGGCAAGACCCTGGCCCACAGCGACTCCACAGAGTTCTCCCGCCCCATCCTCGAGCGCGCCGGCCTGGTGAAGGTCTCGACGACCACGCCCTACGAGTGGCGCCGCTGATCGCTCCTCCCCGACCTCGTCTGTGCTCGCGCCACGACACGCCGTGTCTCCGCCGCCGGACCAGCGTCCTGACAGACGAGGTCGGGGACATCAAGGCCGGCGGTGTCGCGGCCCGCGGCTAGGGTGACGACCGTGCGCATCGCGACCTGGAACGTCAACTCCATCCGCTCCCGAATCGACCGTGTCGAGGCCTGGTTGGAGCGCTCCGACGTCGACGTGCTGGCGATGCAGGAGACCAAGGCCAAGGAGGAGCAGTTCCCCCACGAGCGGTTCCGTGCCCTCGGCTACGAGGTGGCCCACCACGGGCTGAACCAGTGGAACGGGGTGGCGATCCTCTCGCGGGTCGGTCTAGGCGACGTCCAGGTCGGCTTTGCGGGCGACCCGGGATGGGGCGAGCCCGTCGAGCCCGAGGCCCGAGCGATCGGGGCGACGTGTGGCGGCATCCGGATGTGGTCGCTCTACGTGCCCAACGGTCGCGCCCTCGAGGACCCGCACATGGCCTACAAGCTGCGCTGGCTGGCCGCGCTCCGCGAGCGTGCCACCGACTGGGCCGGCGACGACACACCGATCGCCCTGTGCGGCGACTGGAACATCGCCCCGCAGGACGAGGACGTCTGGTCGATGGAGTACTTCCTCGACAAGACCCACGTCTCCGAGCCCGAGCGAGCCGCCTTCGCCGCCTTCCTCGATGCGGGCTTCGTCGACGTCGTGCGCCCGCACGCTCCCGGCCCGGGCACCTACACCTACTGGGACTACCAGCGCCTGGCCTTCCCCAAGAAGCGGGGGATGCGCATCGACTTCGTCCTCGGGTCGGGCTCCCTCGCGTCGCGGGTGGTCGGTGCCGCGATCGACCGCGAGGAGCGCAAGGGCACTGGCGCCAGCGACCACGCCCCGGTCGTCGTCGAGCTCGACGGCTGACGCCGGCACCGCCGACTGACGCGGGGGCTGACGCCCGTCAGTCCGGCGTACTACCGTGCCTGGATGACCCGCCCACCGCACGAGAACGTCGCGACGCTCCTCGTCGACCCGGCGGTCCTCAGCGACCTCGAGGTGGCCCTGATGCACCTTGACCTGCGGGTGTGGCCGATGGCGACCGCGCCGATCTGTGTGGACGGTCCGCGCCAGGCTGACCAGTACCGCCGGCGCGTCCTGACCGCTCGCCGTGGCGCCTGGGACGACGCCGCGCAGTGGGTGCCGGCGTGGGTCTCGTTCGGGGCCTCGTGGCGGACCCCGGGAGAGCCGCTCCCCTGGCCCGCGCACGCCGCCCTGTGGGGCGAGCTCGCACGCTGGAGCGGGCACGTCCGCTATCGCAAGCGCCTCGTCGGGGTGCGTCCGCTGCCGGTGCCCATCGGCGTTGACGGGATCGGCGCCGCCCCCCGCAGCGCGCGCGGCTGACCCTCACCGGCGGGATCCACCACTGACAGCCGTGACGCCCCGACGGGTCGCGATCGGCAGCGCTCAGCGGCGAGCGAGGATGCCGCTCGCGTAGGCCGCCTGCCCGACGTGCTGGGTGCAGTCGTTGATCACACTCACCAACCGCACGGCAAGGGTCACCGGTGGGTCCCACCGCTCGTCGACCACCCGGTCCAGCGCTGCGACGTCCAGTCCCTCGACCCACTGGGCCACGGCATCCTGCACCGCGTCGTGGTAGCCCCGGAGCAGCTCGGCACTCGAGCGAACCTCCATGACCTCCGCCCAGGACTGCCCGAACCCGTGCGCCTCAATCGGGAACGGCAGGGCGAACCGATCGGCCCAGTCGCCGGAGGTCCAGACCTGCTCCTGGTCGAACGCCGAAGCGAGATGGTCGTCGAGCACCCTGCTCAGGTGCCACAGCAACCACGCGATGGTGTTGGACTGGGGCGTCGGAGGTGTGGCGAGGTCGCTGGCGGGGGTGTCGTCCAAGATCGAGTGCACTGTTTCGCGCACTCGATCGAGCGAGTCGGTGACGAGGTCCGAGGTGCTGGCCATGACGAACACGCTACCGCCGCCGCCCGACACCGAGGGCGAGCGCGGCCAGCGTGCCGAGCCCGGCGGCGACCGCAGCCCCACGGAACACGCTCGACACCTGGGTGACGGCGGCATCGCGCAATGCCTCGACGTCGGTCGGGTCGGGTAGCACAGCGACGGCTCCGTAGTACTGGTGCAGGCCGATCGCGGTGAGCAGCGCCAGCCCGACGACCATCCCCACCATTCGCGCGACGACGACGAGCGCGGATGCCGTGCCGGCCGTCTCCTCCCCCGACCGGGCGAGCGCCGCATTGTTGACCGGGGCCAGCGCCAGACCGACGCCCAGCCCCGTCACCGCGAGGACGAACGTGGCCGACCCGTGGTCCAGCGAGCCCCGTCCCCACGTCGTCATCACGGCGAGACCCGCTGTGGTCAGGCCCAGCCCCACGGCAGCCGCGACACCGTCCTGCACCCATCGCAGCACCCAGCCACCGAGCATAGCCCCCACCGGGACGGCCAGCAGGAAGCGCACGAGCACCAGCGCTGCCTCGGTCTCGGACGCGGAGGACACGAGCCGGGCCAGGAGGGGCACGTCGACGATGACCGCGACGAGGGCCACGCCCACCAGCACCGAGACGACCAGGGCCCACCAGAGCCGGCCGCGCACCAATCCTCGTGGCACCAGCGGGCGGGTCGAGCGGCGGTGGTGCACGGCATACCCGACGACGAGGAGCGCGGCGACCGGGAGCAGGGCGAGCCCGAGGGAGCCCACGACATCCCTGGCCGGGTCCGCCGCCGCGAACGTGAGCACGACACACCCCAGCGAGCCACCGATGAGGAGCGCACCGAGCAGGTCGGCCTGGCGCAGCACCGGCCAGGCGCCGTGCAGCAGCAGCACGCACAACAGCACGACGAGGATGCCGGCGAGCACGCCGATGGGAGTGGCGAGCCGAGAGGTGGAGTCACCGATGGGCACGAAGGGTGCCCCGAGGCTCACGCTCGAGGTGAGGGAGTCCGGGGCGGAGAGGGCGAGCCCCATGGTCGCCGCCCCGAGCACCGCGAGCGCGATGACTCCGGCCCGCACTCGCGGGAGTGCGCCGCCACCCGTCGCGACGACCGCTGCCGCGAGCAGCACCCCGGCCCCGGCGTTGAGCCAGAAGATCGCCCGCCAGTCGGCGATCGTGAGCACGAGGGCGCCGAGCACCGGCCCCAGCACCGAGCCGAGCTCCTGCACCGCGCCGACGACCCCGAGCGGCACCCCGCGGCGGTCCGGTGGCCACAGCTGCGCCACGATCGCGAGGGTCGCCGGCACGAGCCCGCCACCCCCGATGCCCTGGATGACCCGGCCGGCGACGAGAACCGGCAGGTCCGAGGCCAACGCGGTGACCGCGGAACCGGCCACGAAGATGCCCAGGCAGCCGAGCAGCACGCGTTGCCGGTCCACGAGGTCGGCGATGCGGCCGATGAGCGGCAGCACGGCGACGTAGCCCAGCAGGAAGCCGGAGATGATCGGGGTGGCCTTCTGGAGGGCGTCGATGCCCACGCCGACGCCGCGCATCATGTCGGTGAGGGCGAGCACGACCACGTAGGTGTCCGCCGCCGCGAGGGCGACCGCCAGCGAGGCCGTCGCGAGCAGGGCCCTAGGGGCGGGTGATCTCAACGGGCTTCCCGTAGTCCTTCAGGATCAAGGAGTAGGTCGCCTCGGCGCCCGGGAAGAAGGGCCCGATGATGGTGGCCGTGCGCAGGTGGTCGTCCTCGGTGAGCCCGTAGCTCACGGTGTAGGCACCAGTGCCGTCGCCGAGGTGGAAGAGGGTCTGCACCTGCTTGGCCGGGAGGCTGCCGTCGATGCGCTCGAGCACGTCGGAGCCCGACCGCACCTGGCCGGCCACCTTCGGCTCCGTCGTCGCGGTCAGCAGCGAGGAGATGCCACCGCTGGGGTCGAAGAAGAGCGCCGGGTTCGGGGCGTTGATGGTGTCGAGGTCGGTCTTGACGAAGTCCGGGGTGAAGAACTTGATGTAGGCCGTGTCGCCCACGGCGATGGTCTCGATGGTGCCTGCGACCCCTTGGATGCTGCCGGTGATGGTGCCCTTGAACTTCGGCTCGGTGGCACTGATCACGCCGGATCCCTTGGCGGCCGTGACACCGTTCTCACGAGCTGGCACGTCGCGGCTGGTGAGCTCCAGCGCGACCGTGCCCGCGGCATCCAGCACGACCTTGGCAGCGGCGAGCTGCTCGCTCGCCGAGCGCGGCGCCGGTGCGTCCGGCTTTGCCTCCTTGCCAGAGCAGCCGCCGGTGAGCAGGAGGGCGCCGGAGAGGACCACGACGAGCTGGCGAGCGGGCATGGCGACACCCTACGGCGCGGCCCCCCATGCCCACCCGCGCCACTACACGAACCTCTGCTAGCAGATGGTGGTGCTGGAACCCCAGTGTGCACCCTGTGGTTCCAGCACGAACCTGCTGCTAGCAGAGGTTGGGGGGCCAGCGCGGGTGGAGGAGTCAGCGCAGGGTGAGGCCGGCACCTTCGGTGTCGACCGTCACCGTGTCGCCGTCGCGCACCGACCCGGACAACAGGGCGGTGGCGAGCCGGTCGCCGATCTCGCGCTGCACCAGCCGGCGCAGCGGCCTCGCGCCGTATGCCGGGTCGTAGCCCTGGGTGGCCAGCCACGCCTTGGCGGGGTCGGTCACCTCGAGGACGATCCGCCGCTCGTGCAGGCGAGCCCCGAGCGCGCGCACCTGCAGCTCGACGATACGGGCGAGCTCCCCGGTGGTGAGGGCGTCGAAGATGACCACCTCGTCGAGACGGTTGAGGAACTCGGGCTTGAATGCCGTGCGCACGGCTGACATGACCGCGTCGCGGCGAGCGTCAGGACCGAGCGTCGGGTCGATGAGGAACTGCGCCCCGAGGTTGGAGGTCATGACGAGGATGACGTTGCGGAAGTCGACCGTGCGCCCCTGCCCGTCGGTGAGCCGTCCGTCGTCGAGCACCTGCAGCAGGATGTCGAAGGTCTCGGGGTGGGCCTTCTCCACCTCGTCGAGGAGCACGACCGAGTAGGGGCGGCGGCGCACCGCCTCGGTCAGCTGACCACCCTCCTCGTAGCCCACGTACCCCGGAGGGGCGCCGATGAGCCTCGCCACCGCGTGCCGCTCGGAGTACTCCGACATGTCCAGGCGCACCATGGCGCGCTCGTCGTCGAAGAGAAAGTCCGCCAACGACTTCGCGAGCTCGGTCTTGCCCACACCCGTGGGCCCGAGGAAGAGGAACGACCCCGTGGGACGGTCGGGGTCGGCCACCCCGGCGCGGGAGCGGCGCACGGCATCGGAGACCGCACGCACCGCGTCGCCCTGACCGATCAGCCGGGACCCGATGATCGACTCCATCGAAAGCAGCTTCTCGCTCTCGCCCTGGAGGAGGCGACCAGCTGGGATGCCGGTCCAGGCCGAGATCACCTCCGCGATGTCGTCGGCGCCGACCCGCTCCTTGACCATCAGGTCAGCCGTGTCGATCTGGTTCTCGGCCGCCTGAGCGGCTTCGATCTCGCCCTCAAGAGATGGGATCTCGCCGTAGAGCACGCGGGAGGCCGCCTCGTAGTCCCCCTCGCGCTGCATCCGCTCGGCCTGGGTGCGCAGGTCATCGAGCCGGGCCTTGAGGTCACCGACCTTGTTCAGCCCGGACTTCTCCGCCTCCCACCGTGCGGTGAGGCCCGCGAGCTCCTCGGCCCTGTCTGCGAGGTCGGCCCGCAGCCGCTCGAGCCGCTCGGCGGAGGCCTCGTCGGTCTCCTTCGCGAGGTGCAGCTCCTCCATGCGGAGCCGGTCGACGCCTCGACGGAGTACGTCGATCTCGACCGGGCTGGAGTCGATCTCCATCCGCAGCCGGGAGGCCGCTTCGTCGACGAGGTCGATCGCCTTGTCGGGGAGCTGACGCCCGCTGATGTAGCGGTCGGAGAGGCTGGCGGCCGCGACCAGGGCGGAGTCCTCGATCTCGACCTTGTGGTGCGCCTCGTAGCGCTCCTTCAGCCCCCGCAGGATGGCGATGGTGTCCTCCACCGAGGGCTCGCCGACGAAGACCTGCTGGAACCGGCGCTCCAGCGCGGCATCCTTCTCGATGTGCTGGCGGAACTCATCCAGCGTGGTCGCGCCGACGAGCCGCAGCTCACCGCGCGCGAGCATCGGCTTGAGCATGTTGCCCGCATCCATCGCGGAGTCACCGGTCGCGCCGGCGCCCACGACGGTGTGCAACTCGTCGATGAACGTGACGACCTCGCCGTCGGAGCCCTTGATCTCCTCCAGGACGGCCTTGAGCCGCTCCTCGAACTCACCGCGGTACTTCGCGCCGGCCACCATGGCAGCCAGGTCCAGGCTGATCAGCCGCTTGCCGCGCAGCGACTCGGGCACGTCCCCGTCCACGATCCGCTGGGCCAGGCCCTCGACGACGGCGGTCTTCCCGACACCGGGCTCCCCGATGAGGACCGGGTTGTTCTTGGTCCGCCGCGACAGCACCTGGATGACGCGACGGATCTCGCCGTCGCGACCGATCACCGGGTCGAGGCGGCCCGCCCGGGCCGCAGCGGTGAGGTCGGTGCCGTACTTCTCCAGCGACTCCCCACCGCTCTCCTGGCTCTCGGTGGAGACCGTCGCGCCGGCTCGCAGGTCGTCCACGCGTGCCTCGAAGGCGCGCGCGTCACCCTGCACTGACCCCTTCTCCATGAGCGCGAGCACGAGCAGGTCCGTAGCCAGGAAGGTGTCACCGCGGGCGGCCATGAGCGTCGAGGCGTGCTGCAGCACGGACAGCGCGGCCTGCCCCAGCGCGGGGGTGGCCAGACCCTGGCCGGTGCTCCGCGGCATCCCGGAGAGGGTGGAGCGGGCGTTCTCGGCGACCCGCTCGGCCGACGTACCGGCCGCCTCGAGGAGGGCTGCGGTGCTGGTGTCCTGCCGCTCGGCGAGCGCCAGGACCAGGTGCGAAGGGGTGATCTCGGGGTGGCCCGCGGTCTGAGCGGCACGCTGGGCGAGCGCCAGTGCCTCGGCAACCTTGGTGGTGGGCTTCAGCTCCATGGGGGCTCCTGCTTCGGTGGTTCGGGGTTCGTCGTGGGCAACCCGCTCAGAGTTGAGTCTATTCCACTCAACTCATACCGAACGGCCCGGGTCGAGGAGGTGGACAGCCTGTCGCTGCCGCACCGTCAGCCAGCGTTGTGCCGCCCGCCCGCCGGGTCCGCGACTTCGGTGAGCCACGAAACCGCCTGCTCGACCAGGTCCTCCGGTGCCGCGCGCAGGTCCAGGACGACCCCACGCTCGTCGGCCTGGAGCGGCTCGAGCGTGTCGAACTGCGAGCGCAGCAAGGACCCTGGCATGAAGTGCCCGTGACGGGCCCGCATCCGCTCCTCGACGACCTCCATCGGACCGGCGAGGTGGACGAAGTCCACCGACGGAGGACCGGACCGCAACAGGTCGCGGTAGGTGCGGCGTAGGGCCGAGCACGCCATGACCGTCGACTGGCCGAGGTCGGCCTGCGAGGCCATCCAGGCGGAGAGGTCGCTCAGCCACGGCCAGCGGTCCTCGTCGGTCAGCGGCACACCGGTCGCCATCTTGGCGACGTTGGCCTCGGGGTGGAAGCGATCCGCTTCGGCGAAGGGCAGCCCCATCGCCCCCGCGATCCCGACGGCGATGGTCGACTTCCCGCATCCACTGACGCCCATGACGATGATGTGGCGGGTCTGCGGACCAACCACCGGTCTCGCGCACTCTGGCCCGGTGCTCACAGCACGAGGCTGACGGTTGCGGCCCGCGCGAAGCCGACGACGCCGATGAGGGTCTCCATCACCGTCCAGGTGCGCAGGGTCGTCTTGACGTCCATGCCGAAGAAGCGACCGACCAGCCAGAAGCCGGAGTCGTTGACGTGCGAGAGCACGGTGGAGACACCCGCGATGGCGACGACGCTGCGGGCCAGGTCGATCGCGGAGAGCCCCCCTCCTGCGCCGTAGGCCGGTTCGCCCGCGGCAGCGGCGCTCAGGGCACCAAACGACTCCGTCGTCGACATCGTGTGCCCCCATGATCTCGGTGCGGCCATGCTGCCGCGATGGCATGACGCTAACGGGTGGCACCGCGGTTCGCAGGTCTGGCTACCAGCGAGGGAGGAACGCCTCGACTCAGCAGGTGGCCGAGAGCAACGAGGCCTCGGCGTCGTCGGGGGTCGGCGTTGGCGTCGGGCTCGCGGACGAGCCGCCGGTCGGCGAAGGCGTGGCGGATGCCGTGCTCGAGACCCCGGGGGACGAGGTCACCCTCGGGCGGGGAACCGGAGGGGTCAAACCCTTCTCGACGAGTGCTCGGATCTTCGTGAAGTCAGGGTTGGCGGGTTGGAGCACCGAGGACGTGAGCGGCAGCGAGCGGATCGAGTCACCCTTCTGGATCCGCTGGACGAGCTCGACCCAGGCGCTGAGGTCGGTCTTGGGGATGTCGATGCTGACGTTGTCCTTCACGACGGACGCGACCTGGGGGTACCGCGCGAAGAGACCGGCCGGGTCAGCCTGGGTGATCAGCGCTCCGGCCACGCAGCGCTGGCGCCGCATCCGGCTGAAGTCGTCACTCCCCGCGCGGGATCGGGAGTACCAGAGGGCGAGCCGGCCGTCGAGGTGCCGCTCTCCGGGCTCGATCCATTCCTTCTTGACCCCGGTGAACACGACCCCTCCGGACGTGCCGGTGTGACACTCCACGCACACCCGTTGCTGGACGTTGACGTCCACTCCTCCCATCGCGTCGACGAGCGCCCTGAAGCCACGCAGGTTGATCACTACCGAGTGGTCGATGTGCAGGCCGGTGATCTCACCCACGACGTCGATCGTGGATGCTCGGCCCGGGCTGGAAATCCCCGGGAAGAGGTCCGGTCGGCCCTCGGCGAGGGTCCAGATGCCGTTCATCAGGCACTGGTCGCCGCAGTCGTACCCGTTCGGGTAGAGCGCGTGCAGCGGGTTGCTCTTGGGAAAGGGCACGTTCTCGAGGTTGCGTGGGATGCCGATGAGCAGGGTGTCGCCCGTGCGGGTGTCCGTGCTGACGACCATGAGCGAGTCGGTGCGCACTCCCCAGCGGCCCTTCCCGGCATCCGAACCCATGAGGAGTGTGTTGACCCTCGGCACCTTCGCCCACGGGTCAGGCGCCTCCACGGCGACCGCAGCGCGGTTGCCGGCCGGGACGGGAACTGCCGGGCCGAAGACCTCGTCGATCACCGACGCCTGGACGTCGAGGTAGCGCACCGCCACTGCCGCGGGTGCCACGACCGCGGCACATGCCAGCGCCGCGAACGCCACCCTCAGGGCGGACCCTGGCTGCACCCGTGGCCAGAACTGGTGAGCGGTGAGCACGATCGACCCCGCCCAGAGCACCGCGCCGACCATGACGAGGACCGCAATCCTCTGGAGCAGGACAGGCTGCACCGCAAGGTCGAGGGCCGAGCGCAGCAGCCCGGAGCGCCAGATCCGCACCCCGATGTAGATCCCGACGACGACGGCACCCACGGACATGACGGCACCGAGGATTCGCCACCGGGTGCGCAGGAGGCCCGCGCCCGGGAGGACCGTGCCGAGGGCCACCCGCCGATAGAAGGTCGACGCCGGATAGCGCAGCTCGCCGCGGGTGGGCCTGGAACCCGGCACAACACCTCTCGACACCTCACCCACGGACACGCTCCACTCCTTCAGGGCCACCAGGCCCGTTCAGCGGGATCGCCCGCACCCGCCCACGATATCGCCACACTCCACTCATGGCCGTCGTTCGACGAACGCGCATGGGCGACGTGCAGCACTCGTGCACGCTGGTTGACGTGGTGGAATGACGGTCATGCCTGCTCCCGCGCTGCCCGCTGACCGCGTCCGACAGGTGGGAGTCACCCTCGCCGAGGTCTTCTGCGTGATCGGCACACTCGTCGGGGTCGGCGTCATCGGCACCCGGGTGCAGGAGTCCGCCGGCGGCGCGCTCGCCGCCGACGCCACGCTCATCGCGCCGGCGGGCCCTGCGTTCTCCATCTGGACCCCGATCTACCTCGGCCTCGCGGCCTACACGATCTGGCAGTGGCTGCCCGAGCAGGCGAGCGACCGACGACACCGGGCGATCGGGTGGCTCGCCGCACTCTCGATGGTGCTCAACGCGACGTGGCTCCTCGTGACCCAGCAGGGTTGGTTGTGGGCCAGTGTGTCGGTGATTCTGGCCCTCGCGGTGACGCTCGGGCTGCTCGTGGAGCGGCTCACCCGGCACCAGTCCTACGGGCGGGCGGAGTCGGTCATCGTCGACGGCACGTTCGGGCTCTACCTCGGCTGGGTGGCGGTCGCGGCGTGCGCGAACGTCACGACAGCGCTCATCGAAAGTGGACTCCAGCCTCCGAACCTCATCGCGGTGCCGCTCGCCGTCGTGGTGCTCGCGGTCGCCGCGAGCCTCGGCGTGATGTTCGCGAGCCACCTCGGGGGGCGGTGGGCGGTCGCAGCGGCGATGGCGTGGGGTCTGCTCTGGATCGCCTATGGGCGCGCCTTCGACGCGCCCAAGTCCGGCGTCGTCGCCCTCGCGGCCGTCGTGGCTGCGGTCGTCGTGCTCGTCGCCGCGTCGCGCGTGCACAGCCGTCGCGCCACCTGACGCCGGCCCGCTGCGCACATTGGCGTCAGTGGTGGCGCTCGCTCCAGAGCACCACGGCCTGGGAGCCCGGATGCCGGGGCCGCTCACCCCAGCGCACGGCATACACGTCGCCGGCGGGTGACACCGAGAAGACCCGAGCCCCCTGCCCCGTCGCGGCCCGGGTTGTATCCAGCTCGTCCTGCACGTGCAGAAGGCGGGCCCTGAGGGCGCTCACCTGGTCCTCGAGCTCGAGAATCCGCGCGACACCGGCGAGGGAGACTCCTTCTTCCTGGGAGAGCCGTTGCACCTCGCGGAGTAGCACCACGTCGCGCTGGGAGTAGCGCCGCCCACCACCGCGAGTGCGCGACGGGGTGACGAGGCCGAGGCGGTCGTACTGGCGGAGCGTCTGGGCGTGCATGCCGGCCAGCTCCGCCGCGACGGAGATGACGAACACGGGAGTCTCGTCATCAGGCGAGAAGGAGTAGCCCAGGGATGCCATGGCAGCCGGCCTAGCTCGATGCCTGCTCGAAGAGGGCCGCGCGGGGATCCACGTCGGCCTCCTCCGCGCGCAGCGCCTCGACCGCCTCGCGCGCGGTATCGGTGAGGCGTTGTGGCACGACGACGCTCACCCGGGCGAGCAGGTCGCCCGTCGCTCCGCCCCGCCCGGCAACCCCCCGTCCCTTCACCCGGAGCACCCGACCGCTGGGGGTCCCCGGGACGACCTTGACGCGCACCGGGGTTCCGTCGAGGGTCGGCACCGACACGGTGGCGCCCAGGGCGGCCTCGGCGAAGGTGACCGGCAGGTCAACGGTCAGGTGGTTGCCGTCGCGCCCGAAGACGGGGTGCTTCTCCACACTCACCGTGAGGATGAGGTCACCCTTCGGCGCGCCCGGATCACCATCAGATCCCTTGCCGCGCAACCGGATCTTCTGCCCGTCCTTGACCCCGGCCGGGATCTTCGTCGTGATCCGACGGCCCTCGGCCGTGGACAGCGTGACGGTGGAACCCTGCACTGCGTCGCGGAAGGTCAGTGAGGTGCGCGCCTGGAGGTCCGCCCCGGGACGAGGCCCCCGGGGGGCCCCGAACCCGGAGAACGGGTCACCACCAGCACGTCGGCCGGCGCCCGCCCCGCCACCGAACATCTGGGCCAGCATGTCGTCGAGGTCGGGCTGACCCCCGGCACTCCCGGAGCTTCCCGTGGAGAAGCGCACCCGCTGCCCTCCTCCCCCGCCGCCACCGCCGAAGGCGCTGAACACGTCCTCGAACCCGCCGCCGCCACCGGGGCCGCCGGCCTGGAAGCGCGCGCCACCGCCAGCCATCTGCCGGATGGCGTCGTACTCCTCGCGCTGCTTGGGGTCAGCGAGCACCGCATTGGCCTCGCCCACGTCCTTGAACCGCTGCTCGGCCTTGGGGTCGCCCGAGTTCTGGTCGGGATGGTGCTTGCGGGCAAGCTTGCGGTAGGCCTTCTTGATCGCCGCGGCATCAGCGTCCTTGGGGACGCCGAGGATCGCGTAGAAGTCCTTCTCGAACCAGTCCTGACTGGCCATGGGCGCCTCCTCTCAATCAAATGTCTCTCGAGCACCCTCCCCGACTTCGTCTGTCAGATCGTCGGTTTCGCGCCACATCCACCGCGTGTCGCGGCATCCCGACAGACGACGTGGGGGAAATCGGGCGGGTGGATCAGGGTCAGACAGGGTCGGCGACCGAGACCCGAGCGGGCCGCAGCACCTTCTCACCGGCACGGTAGCCGGGCTGGAGCACCAGCACGACGGTCGTGGCGCTCGCACCTGTCGGCAGCTCCGCGTCTTCACTCGGCCACGCCGTGTGCATCAGCGCCTCGTGGTGCATCGGGTCGAACTCCTCGCCCTTGGCGCCGAAGCGAGCCAGCCCGTACTTGCCCAGCGTCCCCTCGAGCTTGTCCGCGATGGCGGCGAACGGGCCCACGAGGTCGCCGTGCTCACGCGCGGCCTGGATGTCGTCGAGAACCGGGAGCACCGACTCGAGGACGTCGTGGACCGCGCGCTCCTGCACGAGCGCACGGTCCCGATCGACCCGACGCTTGTAGTTGACGTATTCGGCCTGGAGCCGTTGAAGGTCCGAGAGTCGCTCGGCCGCCAGCATCGTGTCTGGGTGCGCTGGTCCGCCAGCCGGATCCGAACCCTCTGCCGCGGCGCCCTCCTCGGCACCCCCGCTCGGGTCGACGTCCCCTGGCCCGGAGGCCCCGGCGGTGGTCGCCCCGGCGGAGGTGGCCCCGGCGGAGGTGGCCCCGGCAGGTGCCGGAGCCACCTCCTCGCCGTCGTTGACGGACTCGGTGTTGATCGCGTCGTCACCCGCGCTGTCGGAGCCAGCCATGGCGGCCGCCTCCTCGAACGCGAACTCCTCGTGCGGCATACCGGGGTCGGTCACTTGCTCTCCTCGTCGTCCTCGACGACCTCGGCGTCGACGACGTCGTCGTCACCCGCGTCATCGGTGGGCTGACCACCGTCGGTGGACTCCGCGCCGGGCACGTCGCCGGACTCACCCTGCTCCGCGGCTGCGGCGTACATCGCCGCACCCATCGCCTGGGACTTCGCATTCAGGTCGTCGATCTTGGCCTGGACGTCCTCGGCGGAGACCTCGGACTCGGGCTTGATGGCCTCCTTGAGCGCGGACAGCGCCTCGTCGACCGGCGCGCGGTGCTCGTCGGAGACCTTGTCACCGCTCTCGGAGAGGAACTTCTCGGTGGAGAACACAAGGGACTCGCCCATGTTTCGGGTCTCGGTCTCCTTGCGGCGCTTGGCGTCCTCCTCGGCGTGGGCCTCGGCGTCCTTGACCA